>NZ_JJQY01000153.1:0-7289 GCF_000979295.1 Methanosarcina sp. 1.H.T.1A.1
AGATGTGTATAAGAGACAGCCCTTACCGTGCCAACATTATCCTCCTTGTCAATGTGCCTAACAGGATTACTTCTGATTGGGTTACTTCTGGCAGGGTTACTTCTGACTGGGTTACTTTTTTATTCTTTTTTTTGGAGTGGCGAACATTAGAAACAAAATCCTAATTTGACAATTTGTATGCTTCCCAATTTAAGATAACATCCTCAGTGTTTACGAAGCTCTTCAGGCAGGTACCAGAAAAAAATGAAGGGGAAAATGACACTGCATGGCAATACCGTATCGTCATTTCCTCCTGAACACTGAAGCTCTTTTAACCGTTCACTTTTCCTGCGTGTGCTCCGAAATCCAGTCCCCTATTACTTCTAAAGCAGTCGGAGAGATTGTCTCTTCAATAGCTGAGTACTCAGAGGGGGACCCGGTCTGAGCGGTCTGGAATATATGATTGAGCCCTGGCAGTTCTTTTACCGTGTAGTCCTTATTGCCTCCTGCTTTGAGAGCTTCTTCGATAGCACGGAGGTTCTCTTCAGGCGGCACCTGAAGGTCTTTTTCGCCGTTTATCGCAAGGACCGGGCATTTCACCTGCATCAATGTCGGTCTGGGGTCGTATGTCAGGAAAAAGCGCATCCAGGGCGATACCAGCGTCTGAACCTGAGCGTTAACCTGAGCGTCAAGGTCAGCTTCAGAGTAGTTTGAATTCTGTTTGTCTTCTTCGCTCATGTTTGCCCGCTCATCCATTATAAGCTTGCGAAGTTTTTCCGCGGCAATTGTATTATTTTGTTCCTCTTTTATCACAGAGTACATACTTGTCATAAGGGCATTATTCCGGGTAATAGTCTCATTGTCTGCCCCTTCTGCCCTGGAAATCAGGTCACTCTGCAACAGGATAATTTCTTCCCCGGTAATGCCAGGGCCTGCCATCAGTACGATGAATGCAACATCAGGAGACTGCACTGCTACTATTGGGGCAATCAAACCGCCTTCACTATGCCCTATCAGCCCGATCTTGGTCGAGTCTATCTCTTCGCGGCTCTTCAGGTATTCAATTCCAGCGAGCACATCCCCTGCGAAATCCTCGGTCGTGGCCTGCGAGAAGTTCCCGGTTGACCCTCCAATGCCCCGGTCATCGACCCGGAGCACGGCGATACCCTGACGTGTCAAATAATCCGAGAGTACAAGGAAGGGGCGGTGGCCAAAAACCCCTTCATCCCGGTTTTGCGGACCGGAACCGGTTATGAGAATTACTGCCGGAAAAGGTCCCTCAGACCGGGGAAGGGTTAACGTACCTGCCAGCTTTACTCCTGCTGCTGTATTTTCATAAACGACTTCTTCTTCATCATATGGATAGGGTTTTACAGGGTCCTGTTCCCTGCGAATTTCAGGTTTTTCATCAATACGGGAAAGCACAAGTGGAAGAGCTGATCCTACCTGTTTCCACTCTCCTTCTATGGTTTTTCCGTCTTCTTTAAGTGTCCCTTCAAAAACTCCCCTGACGGATTTCACTTCAAGGCGCAGATCCCCATCCTTATAGGTAACTGTCTCTACAGGTATGCCGTTTACTCCCTGGTCAGGGCTGTCCATAGTGGCAGTCGGTAAATCCCCAGGCCCGGTAGAGATGTTAAATAGAATTCTTAATTCGTTACCTCCCTGAACCTCTAGGCGTCCCATCCAGAGGCCTTCGATGTCTTCGATGTTTCCAATTTCCTCTTCAGACATGTTATCGCCTTCAGACATGTTATCGCTTTCAGAGATGCATCCTGAACCTGTTACAGTCACAATAACAATCAACAAAAAAAAACAAATTCCGATTTTACGATTCATAAAAGACTCCCTTTGAACAATTATCTATAAAATTTATTATTGAGTATGGTTTTTATCTATTTATGGTACTAAGCGACTTTTCCATTTAACATTGTTCATTTTTTAGATTATCGAAATAGTGGGTAGATCCGATATCTTCTATGGCTTATTTAAAAAGTCATAATCTCGAAAGAAAAATGAAAAATCACTGGATCATGGAATTGTGTCGTTAGAGTATCTGTTTCGCCAAAATCAATATCTAAATAAATATCAATCGAAGGATTTTGGCGTACGGAACAGTTACCTTGACTTTACCTATAAATATAATTTAATTCTTTTAACCTGCTTTCAGGAACGTCTTCTTTCAGGAGTGAGAAAAGCATTCTATCAAAATATTTTTCCCCCACAAGCCAGTATTTTCTTTGTATGCATTCAGACTGAAAACCTGATCTTATCATCACCTTCTCTGATCCTGAATTGTCCCGGGCACAATCGCCTGTAAGCCTGAATGCATCTATAACATTGAAAGCGTAATGTACTAAGAAATCACAGGCAGTAGTACCATATCCTTTTTTCCACTGAGTATCATCTATCTGATACCCGATCAGATAATTCCCATTAGTGAATTCTATTGGAAGCAATGCACACTGACCTATAGATTCGCCGGTACTATTTTTCCTGATGGAGAATATATGACAATCCGGTATTTTATCTTCCTTTAAAGAGTCCTCTATTGATTTGACCAGCGGGGAAAAGTAAACCACTGTGTCTTCTTCTTTATTTGGCCCAAAAAACATGTATTTGCATACACTTTCTTTTGAAAGCATTGATGCTATGTCCTTTAGGTCTGCCTCCACACAATAGCTGAAAGATATGTCATCCTTGATCCACTTTGTTTTCATTGTGATCCCTTGATCGCATAATAAATATTTGTGCCCCAAACTTATCAGTTTTTTAGGGCCCTTATCGAAGCAGGTACTCTACCCGACTCAGTTCCAAAATCCAGTGATAAAAGTAAGTTTAATACCATTATATAAAATATATAATTATGTACTTATTATATAATTTTACGGCACAAACATGGTAACGGTAAATTTTTACCTTAATAACTTTTCTGAGCTCCCATTCTTTTGGAGTTTTTGGCAGAAAGTAAAAGAAAAGAAAAGAAAAGAATCTTATTGAAAGGACAAAAAAGATAACAAATCCATTTCTGATTAATCTCATCGGGTTTTCCGGACTGCTTATTTCTGGCAGCTCGGATCCCGGATATTGTATTTAAGAGCAGCAGCTTATCATTTTTAATTTCTTATTCCGTTTTTTATTTATTATTCCGTTTGTTTGGTCACGATAGAGCTCTTAATGTTACAAATTTACTGTATTTCCGGTTTGAGGACATCTTTAATCTTGATAAGCTGCTGTTGAGAGGGTTGGCTTTCAGGTAGTGATTGTTTTTTTACTTCTTTGCACCTTTGGACGGTTTGCTGTCAGCTTTTGCGTCCTTCTTTGCAGCTTTTGTCGGTGCTGGAGCTTTTCCACAAGTAGCTCCTGTTTTCTGAGTATCGCCAATTGTTTTTGTCATAAATAAACACCTTTATATCCGTATTTTATATAAGTGCTTAATTATATTTGCTGAATCATATTAATCGGTTTATTTATTGGATATTTATTAGTACCCAACTAAATATTCACTTATTCAAGAAACTCTTATAATACTAACTTACCAAACTATGATTGAACTTACTAAATTATATTCGAATTTGTTAATCCATAATTCCTAATTAATCTATGATGGATTTAAGAGCAGCAGCTTATCCTTTTTTAATTATTATTCCGTTTTTTAGTTATGATAGAGGCTCTCAATGTTACAAATTTACTGTATTTCCAGTTTTAGGAAGTTTTGAATCTTGATAAGCTGTTGCTGAGAAGGTTGGCTTTCAGGTAGAGATTAATTTGTTCTTATTTCTTTGAACCTTTGGACGGTTTGTTCTCAGCTTTTGCGTCCTTCTTTGCAGCTTTTGCCGGTGCTGGAGCTTTTGCCTGGATTTTTCCACTGGCTGCTCCTGCCTTCTGAGTATCACCAATTGTCTTTGCCATAACTAATCACCTCTGATACAATTTTTTATATAAGTACCAATTATACTCTCTTAAATATATATATTAGTTTCTTACCAAAACATTTACTTATTAAAAAAACTCATATAGAATCAACATATCAAACTATGATTGAACTTACCAATATCTGATAAATCCAGGCTGGTGATACTATAGCCTCAGACAATTTAATTCCAAAAAACAGGCTGTTGGAAAGAATGGATGAAACACTAAACGGCACGGGGAACAAGGAATAAATGCGACTGTATTAATCCATTATTTCGTAATGTCGGTGGTCACGGAGTCTCGAATGAATAATGTGTAAATACTGAAGTATAATTATTTAAGTCCGAAACTATAAAAACGGTTTTAAAATGATTCAGAACGGGTTTTATTATGAGTCTTATAAGGTTTCTTGAATTATTGCTCATCCGGACTTGATTTATGCAAACCCGTTCTGAACTGCCGTTAATCCTGTTATTCAGTGATAATGTCTACAAGTTCCAGCCTTTCTGATTCGCCTTTTACTGCCATCTCCAGAACCGGACCTGTTCCGGCAGCATAATATTTGTTTTCCTCGATGCCAGGTTCAAGCGGGGTCCATTCTTTTGTTTTCAGGCAATCCTCAAAAGAACCGTAAGCAACGGTAACCGATTCGTTCAGAGAGAGAACTTCAGCCATATCTTCTGCTTCACCGGCCAGGTACTCCTGCCGATAAGTATCGCCGACCTGAGGGTTTCCTTCCATTAGAATTCCAGGTTTGGCTCCGTCAACGCCAGCTTCCCAGGAACCTTCGGTACTTATGAGTTTCCCGTCTTCATATTCTCTGGAATCTTCCCCGAAGTACCAGACATTCCCATCCCTGTCCTGAGCGTACCAGTCAAAAGTCTCTTCGGTCAACTCCCCATCTTCAAATACCCGGTCCCGGACAACAATTGTATTTACTCCCATTACCGTCCTGGTTTCATTGGTTACAAAAACCTCATCTCTTATCGTTTCTTCTTCAGACTCACCTTCATAGACAAAAGTTGTGCCCGGAGTCAACGGAAAATAAGGATTGTCTATAATCTCGACAAAATCATCAGGATTAATGACAGGATTATATCCACTTTCCCCTTCAGTTTCCACTCCCTCTTCAGTTTCCACTCCCTCTTCAGTTACTCCTTCAGTTGTCCCTTCAGTTACTCTTTCGTTGGTTTCTTCAGTTACCCCTTCGGTTACTCCACCTTCTGTTTTATTCATTGTATCTTCTTCAGGTCCATTTTGAGAACAGCCGGAAGCAAATAACATCGTTGCAATAAGCACTACAGTTACAAAAAAACTGAATCTTTTAATTCTCCTCACCCCAGTTGTTTAATTTTAAAAAATTATTGATATATACTCGACCCAGCTATGCAATGATACATTCATCAAATTATACAGCCATCAAATGATACATTCATCAAATGATACATTCATCAAATTATACAGCCATCAAATGATGCAGTAATATATATTATAAATAACATATTTTATTAATATGATGTAAGAAGTTTGGAGAAGAATAAACCTTATCTTTTTCCTCTCAACTTTCCAACTACGCCGGAGAAATCAAGCTCTTTTTCAGATGTTTCTTTTTCCTGCTCTCTCTTTTGTACCCTTTCCAGTCTTCTATCCACTATGTATTCTCCAATAGGAGTGACAAAACCAATCAGTATCCCCAACCCTATAAAAATATAAATAATTGTAAAAATCTTCCCGTAGTTGGTTTCGGGGGTAAAATCTCCATACCCCACAGTCGTCAGGGTGATAACCGAAAAATAGAGCGAATCAAGCCAGCTCCAGCCCTCAACAGAATGGTAGAAAAAAGTACCTATTGCAAGCGTCAGCGCCGCGATATACAGGAGGGATCGGAACTTCTCGTCCTCAAGCATCTTTCTTAGCACTCTTAAAAATGCCAGTAAAGTTAAGAGAAACGGAATCGTAGTCTTTTCTCCCCCAACAAATTATATTATCCAATTCCAGATACATCTGAGCGAGCAAAACCCTGAGCTCTTCAAAGTTGGAACTCTAATGGTGAAAAATTGGTTCGTAACCTCTCCCCAACTATATATTTCCAATCATGGCTTAAAAAGACATCTATGAGGGAGTAAGCCCGTGATTTATTCCTTTTGAGAGAATAAACACAGGTAACACAGGTTATCAGAAACTGCTGGTCCTTAAAAACACCGGCATTCGTTGCGATCCCATTTCCTGAAACCTTTCCCGAGAAGGTACAGTGCAAAAGGAACCAGCAACAGATCCACAAGCGCATAGTACGGACCAAACATGGACAGGATTATATTAAGCATCAGGAGCGGCATGACTGAAAGCGTATAAATGGCAAAGGTCTTTCCGTTGTAGAGGTTAATAGAGGGGGAAAGCCCTGTCAGGTAAATGAGTACAGAAACCATATAAAATGAGATCGTAATGAAGAGCAATAGGGACGGGACCAGGGAAGAAGGATCTTTTTTAAGGGCTAGCAGTGTAAGAATTACAACTGGGACCAGGTTGAGAATAAGGTAGCTGTTCAGTTTGCTCTTTATCATGTCAGAGGCTTTCAGGGGGAGAAAGGCATAGGAAGCAAAAATATCGTACTCGGTAAGCCAGTTGTACATTGAAGATGAAAGCACGCCGAGCACCAGGGCAAAGAGTGTAAGTGTGCTCAAAGCCGGTATAACCTTTCCGAGAGCGGATAGCAGTGTCCAGACAAGCAGAAGAGGCAGCACGAAAGAGAATATTATTTTTCCGAGCCCTCCTTCACTTCTTTTAAGGTCAATGGAATCTTTTGCAACAAAGGCTGCATATCTGTATGAACCCAGATACCTGCAGAGCTTTGAAAAGGAATTGGAAAAGCTCTTTTGAGCCTGTGGAAAGTCGATTTTCAGGAAAATCAGCGACAGAACTGAAGGAACAAGGATCAGAACACCGGAAAGCAGAAGCTGGTTTTCGGACTGAACAAGGAAAAAGGAAAGGCTTGGAAGGTCATAAAGGGTACCCTGGTTAAGGTTTCCTGAGATATGGAGCAGGAGAACAGAAGCAGCAAACAGGCAGAAAAGCGAGATCTTTCCTGAGTGTGCATAAACAGTAGACATGAAGAATATTGCAGAAATCCCGATCATAAAGGAAAGGGAAAGGGTCAGAAGAAGAGTCATAAGGGTTGAAGGAGCACCGAAATTGCCCGCAGGGACAAATTCTGCAGCAAGGGCAAAGCCTGTGACGAAGGGCAGGATGTAAAAGATAAAATAGTATACGATATCTTTTCCCAGGAAATTGGCAAAGATAAACCTTTCAGAAACAGGAAGCACTCTCGAAGAATATGCAATCAGGCTTGCCTGCCCGAAGCGGCGGTTCATTAATTCGCGGCCCATAAGCCCGAAAGC
>NZ_JJQY01000045.1:0-7042 GCF_000979295.1 Methanosarcina sp. 1.H.T.1A.1
GAACTGGTCAAGGCAGACCCAGCACTGCTCATCTTCTCCCTCAATTCTGAGAGTTTTCCTTGCACGGGCACTGCAGGAAACAAGTTCCTTTAAGAGAGAGTCGTCATTTTCACTTTTGTAAATGCGGTCCCCTTCAAGGACGAGGGCGAGTTTCATTGCCTGCCCGCGCTCTTTGTTGCTGAGGCCTGTGGACAATTTTGCAAACTGACGGCCCATGCAGTGGTCACAGATAGGGCCTTCGTGCAGAATCTTTTTTGAAATTTCAAGTACATCCATTTGGTTTCACGTTCTCTAAGCTCTTTGTTCGGGAAATATATATGGGGAGTGGAGAATGAAAGATAATTTTGAAAGTATTGACAGATAATATTGAATGATAATATTGAAAGATAATATTGACAAATTATATTGAAAGATATTATTGAAAGATATTATTGAAAGATATTATTGAAAGATATTATTGACAGATTATATTGAGTGTAGTAGAGATGATGCGCAAATTTAAGGCATGTGCCTGAAAAGGCACATCCGGATAAGTTTCTATCCTGATACAGGGAAATGGGATATAACTTTTTGGATAAAAACCTGATTCAAAAATCGCAGCTCACTCCTCAGTTCCGGAGTTTTCTCCTCCTGGAATTTCCCCTCTTTTTGCTTCAACCCTGTCCAGTTCGTTGTGGATAAGGGTTATGCAGTGGTTGGAGTGAAGGGAAATGGGACCAACCGAGATAATCTGTGCTCCTGCTTCAAGAAGCTGTTTTTCCTCTTCTTCGGTAACACCTGTGTGGTCGCCCAGAATAAAAACCGGGTTTCGGATTTCACCGGCAATTTCTCTTATATCCTTTCCGTCTTCTCTAAGATAGAGCAAGGTCCTCCCTTCAAAAGAAGTCAGCAGGGACTTTAAGTCTCCTTTACGGATCCAGACGCCAGGCGTGGACCGGGTATCCAGTTCAGTTGTATTTTTCAGAAGGGCTTTACTGATAAGCGAACCACTGCTTCTTTCGTCCGGATTCAGGTATCTCAGGTGGAGCCCTTCAAACCTGATTATTTTTCCGGGCTCAGGCTCCCCCAGAAGAAGCAGGTGCACGTTTACATCCCTGCGCATTCCAAAAGAGAGGAAAAGGGCAGAGCTTACGCAGCGGCAGAGTATATCCATTCTTCCTGCAGACCCGGGGAGGTCATTTAAAGAAAAATCGCCGCTTGTCATTGCTTTATGCCCTATAATAACGATGTCACGCATGGGGCAGTATATTACGTAAGGGATATAAAAGATGTGTGCATGTCCACAGAATAACACATAACATAAAGTGTAACAGAGATTGTATATAATAATTCAAACTAAAATTAAAAATCATAATTAACAGATCATAGAATTAACAGATCATAGAATTAAACATAGAATTAACAGATCATAGAATTAAACATAGAATTAACAGATCATAAAATTAAAAGATCATGATAAGGACGGGATAAGGATGAAGATACTCGCTATTTCCGACCCCCATGGGGATTATTCGAAGATAAAAAAGATCATAGAACGAGCTGGGGCCTTCGACCTTGCTGTGGTAGTCGGAGACATTACCAATTTCGGGCCCGATGAGAAGGTAGAAGAGCTGGCTGAAATGTTTGATAAGCCTGTGCTTGCAATTCCCGGGAACTGCGACCAGAGGAGCATCCTGAAAGCCCTTGAGAATTCAAAAGCCGTAAACTTGCACGGAAAAGCTGAGCAGATTGGAAATATCCGGTTTATCGGGCTTGGGGGCTCAAACCCCACCCCTTTTAATACCCCTTTTGAGCTTTCCGAAGACGAAATCGAAAATGCCCTTGAAGGAATGGTCTGCTCAGCCGAAGACTCAGGTGAATGCGGGACAATAGTGCTCCTGACTCACGCCCCACCCCACGGGGCAAGAGACGAGCTGCCTTTCGGACATGTGGGCAGTAAAGCTATCCAGAAGTTTCTGGACAGGGTTGACCTGATGGTCTGCGGGCACATCCATGAAGCAAAAGGCATTGAACAGATCGGAAAAACAGTTGTTGTAAACCCCGGGGAAGCCTGCAAAGGTTCCTGCGCCCTTATAACTATTGAAGAAACCGAAAACAAATCAATTGAGGTTGAATTCGTGGAAGTATAAAACAAGTTTTAGTCGGATTTAATCAACCATATTTAATCAACCAGATCTCAATTGACCGGATCTCAATTACCCAGGGTCGACCAGGTTTTCGGAGTAATCGGTATATTAGAGAGATTTCCGAGTACTCTGAACCTTTTTCTCCTTTGAGGAGTATATTCATTAACAAGAACATCCTTACTATCTAATTATATTTAGTTTCACATCAATTTAGATAATGTCTTCCCATATAATGGAGTGAACAGGATCTTATAGAACTCACTTTAACGACATATAGAACTCACTTTAATTACATTGTTTTGTTTGAGTATGGAATTACAGCCAGAAAAATCTGAGAGGTTGAGCTACGGACGTAATTAGCGAGTTCGGTTTTGATCCGGTTTTTGTGGATTTCCTGACAAAACTTGCCGTTGCATTTTTGATAGGGATCATGGTAGGGGTGGAAAGGGAGCACAGAGGCCTTGAACACGAGATTTTTGCGGGCGTCAGGAGTTACAGCATAACCTGCATAACAGGTATGCTCGTTGCTCTTGCAAGCGAATCTGCAGGTCCGGGTTTCGTTTACGTAGCCACGCTTTTCTTTGCAGCTATCTGTTCCATAATTGCCTATTCCAAGATATTTCTCTATAAGCGGATAGGGGTTACAAGTCCTATCACTCTCTTCTTTATTTTCGTGATGGGTGTCCTTGTTGGCTATGACTACGGCCTGTTTGCGATTGTCTCTTCAATAGTTGTATCTTTCCTCCTGATCCAGAAGCAGCCCCTTCACCAGTTTGCAGGAAACCTGACAAAAGAAGAGCTTTACAATGCCATACAGTTTCTGGCTGTTGCTTTCATACTTTATCCGGTGATGCCGGAAAGACAGTTTTTCGGGCTTGTAAACCTCAGGTCTGCAATTCTTATTGTGATTCTTGTTTCCCTTATCAGTTTTTCAAGCTATGTTCTCCTGAGAAAGTTCGGGGCAAAACGCGGCCTGTGCTATTCGGGTTTTCTCGGGGGCTTTATTAACAGCGAAGCTACCACAGGAGCACTTGCAGGGCTCTCCAAAAGAACAGAGGGGATGACCGATCCCGTACTTACAGGAATTCTACTCTGCAATATTTCCATGCTCATTCGAAACCTTGTATTAGCCTTTATAGTTGACCCGACAGGCCAGACAACCCTGTTTATGCTTCCTTCCCAGCTTGTACTTATCACTGTTTCCATAGCAATAACTCTCAGACATAGTAAGAAATTCTGCCCGATGGGTGGGGGGGAACTTAAGATTCAGTCTCCTTTCTCACTTGGTCAGGCATTTAAATTCGGCATTGCTTTTACCCTTATTCTCATCGTAGGAAACTTTGCCTATGACTTTGCAGGGACCGTCGGAATATACATAACTGCCCTCGGAGCTCTTTTCAGCAGCTCTGGGGTGATAGTCTCCGTAACCCTCCTTGCCGTAAGCGGAAATATCTCCTACGAAGTTGCAGCAAATACTGCAGTTCTTGCAAGCCTTGTAAGTACTGTAAATAAAATTCTGCTTTCAAAGATTTCAGGTTCTGCGAGCCTTTTCTCCCTTGCTAAAAACGCATTCGGAATCATTGCAGTCACCGGGACCGTGGCTTTGCTTTTATGGAACATCCTGTGAGAGAAAGCAAGATGGGGATGCTTCAGGCATGAAACTGTAGTCTGGAAAAACCTTAACAAGCCAAAACGCTCATTTACGCTGGTAAGTGAAGAGGGCCTTTTCGAGAATTCGGTCATCAGCTATGGAAAAAGTTTTTCATATACCTTTAATGAAGCCGGAGACTACACTTTTAAGCTGGAGGAGATTCCTGGCTCAGAGCTCATTCTAATAGTGAAGTAAGAGAAATAAGATGGAAAAGCAAATACGGGTCCCTGGCTGGTAAGCTAGCTCAAACTGAAGCTAATTCAGGTAAAAATGAAGGTCAGCCTTTCCAGAAGGGAATCATTTTTTGATAATTTTACTTTTTTTCATTAACCTGCATTCTAAAAATATCTCTCGAAGGTATTGTGCGGGTTGTTTTGAGCCATAAGGGCCTTTTAAGGTAAGAATTGTTTTATTCTAGATGGAAGTGTTTTTTGATGTGTCTAAAATATCTTTATATGCAAGCAAAGCACTTAAATTTCATAAGGAGTTTTGCTTTGAAAAACAGATATATATAAAAGAAATATGCAAAAATATATTTATATGTACCTAAATGGTACAGGAAAAGCTAAAAACTTGAAAAAAGAGAAGTGTCCATTAAAGCAAGAACTTAAGCTTAAATATCATTCGTTATTACGTACACAATACTATATTATTAATATTCGAATGATTTAGTTATCTTAACATCAATCCATCAAAAATATAACTATGCGGCACTTTGAATTATTTCCGCAGATTTCCTAATTCCATAACCAAACGAGATTGTGGGGAATAAAATGAATACAAAAATAATTGTTCTACTTCTAGTCTTAGGTGTAGTTTTGTTCTCGGGATGTGCTGGAAATGAACAGCCCTCCCCGGAAGAAAACGCGACACCTGAAGAAACAGTAACCCCGGATGAAATTGCAACTCCGGAAGAGACGGAAACACCGACAGAGACTGAAACTGAAACTCCGGACGAAGTTGAAACCCCGGTAGTAACGGAAACAGAGGAAGAAGTAACTCCGGTAGAAAATGAGACTGAAGAAGGACCGACAGTTACCACACCAGATATAAGAAAAACTCCCTATACTATAAGGTTGGACAATTTCAGGGCATATCCCTCAAGCCTTGATATCAAAGAAGGAGAAACAGTTGCCTGGATAAACTATCAGGAAAGCCCGAGGAGAGTCTTTACCCTTACCAGTGAAGAAGACCTCTTTGAAGACGCGAGCCTTGTGTACAGGCGTTCCTTTGCGTATACCTTCAATGAAACCGGGACTTATACCTTCACCATTATCGGGCAGCCCAGAATGGATGTCAATATAACTGTGAACGAGCTCTGAATAAGTCTTCAGAATAAGTTTTCTGAAGGAACTAATGGATAAAATATCTCATAAAGCTTATACAGGCTTCATCTGGAAAGGTGGCAAAACTTTCCAGTAAACTCATTTTTTTCAGATTTTAAATCTTTGCCGCTCATTTCCATTTCTGATAACTTTCCCCTTCCTCATCCTGAATAAACAAGGCTTAGAGGTAAAAAGCCAGCTAATATGCCAATTAGCTAATATGCCAATTAACCGTACTTCCGGAAATTAGTTTTTTTCAGGGTAAAAACCGTAAAATCGATTACAGACAAACTATTTTTTAATATAAAGCTTATTATAAGAAAGTGTTATTATTTAATAGGGCTTATATTGAATTGGGAGTAAAAAAGTAAAGCTTACGCAGGGGGAAGTAATAGTGATAAAAAAGCTCATTCTGCTCCTTATAGTCCTGTCAGTGTTAGTGTTTGTCTACCTGAATTGGGGAGGAAATCAGGGGCAAGAAGAGGACGGCCTGGAGGATTCCGGCGGTTCAGGCGGTTCAGGTGGGACGCCGATTCTTGAAGAAGTGCAGACACCGGAAGAGGCAATAACGTCAGAAGAAATGGAAACGCCGGTGGAAACGGAAACATTAGAGGAAGCGGGGACGCCGCAAGAAACAGAAACAGCCGGAGAGGGAGAAACACCTCTAGAAACGTTAACTCCGGGTATGGGGGATGAAATTCAAGACGAGCAAACCGAAAACGTGACCGATGACGAAGAAGTCGAGATTGTGCAGCCTGCTGGAACCGAGCCAGAAACATACCTCGTAAGGCTCAAGAATTATCTATTTATTCCCTCCGAGCTGGAGGTCAATACAGGGGATATAGTTGTATGGAGAAATTTCGAAGAATCCATTGTCTTTACCCTGAGCAGCAAGGAAGGGCTTTTCGAGGATCAAAGGCTTGGATACGGAAACACCCTGAAATACACATTCAATGAAACCGGAAGCTACAATTTCAACGCACGTGAATATCCTAACATGCAGATGACCATCACTGTAAAATAATATCCCAAAGTATAGCAGCTTTAGATGATATGTAGAACTATAGTGGAAGGGACAACAAAAATTTCGGTTCCGGTCCCGCCTCCGGACGCAAATTTCCCTCCCTCGGCAGCGCCGGTGTTCTATAACCCGGAGATGGAATTGAACCGTGATATCAATGTTGCAGCAACTGCAGCATTTGTGGAGAGGCTTCTTTCGAGAAAAGACATACAGAGAGAGGAGATCCGCTACGTGGATGCCTTTTCAGCATCAGGAATCAGGGGGCTAAGGATCGCAAGGGAAGTCGGAATACATGCGACAATGAATGACTGGAGCCCTGAAGCCTTTGAACTTATAAAGGAAAATATAACAATTAACGGGCTTGAGGAAAAAGTTCAGGCTACACGCAAGAACGCAAATGTTCTGCTTCATGAGCAGAAATTCCATATCGTGGATGTCGACCCTTTCGGAACTCCTGCGCCTTACCTTGATGCATCCGCAACTTCGGCGCAGAGCATGCTCTCGGTAACTGCAACAGATACTGCTCCTCTCTGTGGAGCCCACCTGAACTCTGGAATCAGAAAGTATGCAGCCGTACCCCTTAATACGGAATATCACAGCGAAATGGGCTTAAGGGTCCTGCTCGGAGCCTGTGCCAGAGAACTTGCAAAACACGAAAAAGGGATGTTGCCTCTGCTTTCCCATGTCACGCGCCATTATGTTCGTAGTTACATTGAAGTGCTCCCCGGGACTAAACAGGCTGACAGGACCCTGAAGTTTATGGGATTCAGTATTCATTGCCCTAAATGCGGGTTCAGAGAGTCTGTCCATGGGCTTGCCGTCCATATTGACCGGGAATGCCCTGCCTGCGGAGCACTGACAAAGATTGCAGGACCTTTGTGGCTGTCTCTTATACACATCTCCGAGCCCACGAGACGGA
>NZ_JJQY01000063.1:0-6918 GCF_000979295.1 Methanosarcina sp. 1.H.T.1A.1
GGTTCGGTTAACTAACCGGGAGATTCTAGTCCGGGGCGGC
This sequence comes from Methanosarcina sp. 1.H.T.1A.1, assembly GCF_000979295.1. NCBI lineage: Archaea > Methanobacteriati > Methanobacteriota > Methanomicrobia > Methanosarcinales > Methanosarcinaceae > Methanosarcina > Methanosarcina sp. 1.H.T.1A.1. The sequence goes on from NZ_JJQY01000063.1 coordinate 41, forward strand.
CTGAATAATAATTTCCGCTTATTCCTGTCCCGCGCCCGGGTGCGGATGAGGCCGGCCGGCTTAGAGTAATGAAAATTAAAACGCAGGTAGCGCTCACGGTTGATTTTTTGAGCAAAAATACTGCTGGCCTGGCTGGCTTGAAATTCTGAATCTTGAAATCTGCCCCTTACAACTCTACTCTCTATCTCACGTCGTTTTTGTCACGCTCGACGCAGGAGAGCGGTCTTTCAAAAAAGTGAAAAAAGACCAGAATAAATCCTCAATTTTGTCCTTATCAGAACCGGATAAACTAAAAATGTCTCTGTTTCTAAAACTCTCGCGGTATTTTCTAAGAATAATTTAACAATCACCTAATTTTTATCCATTAAAGAAGAGATAAGTTCTTAAGCTCTTGCTTTTTAAATGAAATGGGTGTTTTAATTTGGAATCTGATGACTATTATTCTTTAAAAAATAAAGGCATTAGTTTTATCAATCGAGGACTATATAAAGAAGCTATTGAGTGGTTTGATCGAGCCCTTAAAATTAAATCTGACGACTCCAATTCTTTGAGAAATAAAGGTATTTCTTTAGTCTGGTTAGAACGATATAAAGAAGCCATTGAGTGCTATGATAAAGCCCTTAAAGTCAAACCTGATGACTACGAATCTTTGAGAAATAAGGGCATTGCTTTATTCTGGCTGGAAAAATACGAAGAAGCTATTAAGTGCTATGATAGAGCCCTTAAAATCAAACCAGATGACTACGATTCTTTGAGAAACAAAGGTATTGCTTTATTCCAATTGAAAAGATACAAAGAAGCTATTGAATGCTATGATCGTGCTCTTAAATTTAAACCAAGTGACTATGATTCTTTGAGAGAGAAAGGTGTTTCTTTAAGCAATATGGGTATGTATAAAGAGGCTGTTAAGTCGTTAGATAAAGCTCTTAAAGTCAAACCTGATGACTACAATTCTCTAAGACACAAAGGTGTTTCGTTACTTTGGTTGAAACTATATAAAGAAGCTGTTGAGTGCTATGATCTAGCTCTTAAATTCAAACCTGATGACTACGATTCTTTGAAGGGCAAAAGCATTGCTTTAGGTTCTCTAGGAATGTATAAAGAGGCTATCGAGTCGCTAGATCAAGTCCTTAGAATCAAACCTGATGACTACCAATGTTTAAAAAATAAAGACAATATTTTGGAAAAAATGAGAAACGATAGAGATATTAAAATCGAAATGGAATATGTAAATAAATCAAAACAAGATGATTTTAAATACGACATAGCTTTGTCATTTGCTGGAGAAAATCGGGAAGTAGTAGAACAAATAGCAAAAAAGCTAGCTGAAAATAATATTCAAGTCTTTTATGATGAGTTTGAGAAAACAAAGTTGTGGGGAAAGAGATTATCAACACATTTCCAAAAAACATATGGAGAAAATACTTGTTTTGTATTAGTGTTTGTTTCTAAAGAGTATTCATTAAGAGACTGGACAAACTTTGAATTTTCTATCGCACGAGGCGAAGCAAAAGTTAGAGGGACTGAGTTTATTTTGCCTGTTAGATTGGATGACACGCTTCTATTCGGTTTACCTGATGACATGGCCTACTTAGATTTTGATACAGAAGGAATTGATGGTATAGTTAGCGCAGTTATAGACAAACTAAAGGATTAATACATTAGTTTTAAGGTAAAACCTATTCATTTTTCAGTTTCAACTGAAACTATAAAATCTTTTTAACCTGAAATTGAGTAACATGTGATTATTAGATTTGGGAAAGTCAAATATCTACAAAGAATATGCCTCTATAACTGCGGAAGCATATTCTAAGCTATAATTGAATTGATCCCTTAAGATAATAACTTACTTCCATCATATTGTAAGAGGAAATTCAGTTTGAATTTGTTCAGCAATTTTACTACTCATTTTTACATTTTCGCGAAGCTTTAGAGTTTCCTTATACTGCTTTGCTTCGGCCATCTTTGTGAATTCAATTTTTCCATGCAACTCTTTGACCGCTGTCTCAATCTCTTGAAGGGAAACATTGTAAAACTCTTTTCGGCTATTAACTAAATTCAAACCTTTTTCTTCAAAACGCCTATGTAATTTAGCTTCTAGTTCAGGAGCATTTTCAGAATGGATTAAGGCATGTACATCAAATTCAAAAGGAACGGCGACCTCAAATTCTCGTATCCTATCTCTAGGCACCTGCCTTCGTGTCATTCCAATTTTATATACATCTTCCCCGAAAGAACCAATATTTGAAATTACGTAAACGTATCCACTTTTTGTCACTTGGGCAAGTGAGATAACTCTTCTTTTTTCCTGAGCTTCTTTAAGTTGCTTTTCGAGATTTAAGATTTTATCGTTCAGTTGCGTTACTTCTTCGCTTTTTGCCGTTTCAATTTCTTTTAGGGCTTCATCTAGGGCTTTTTGATATTGTTTTTCTTCATTTTCTGCCGCTTTATTTGCAGCCTCAAATTCTTTTATCGCTTTTTCCTCTTCTTTCATCTGCTCTTTTACTAATCTTTGCTCTTCTTTTTCTTGATACAATTTTTCCTGACGTTCATGAACAAGATGTAATTCTTCCAGTTTCAAACTAAAATACTTATTTGTGATTTTTATATCCAAAGGAGCGATCAGCTTATTGATTTGCTCATACGCTCTTTCAATCCTTTCCTCCATCTTTGATACGTTATTCCATTTTACTTTTAGTACAGCAGCATCACACTCTCCATTGAAGGCGCTCAATGCAAGTTTCTGATTCCGGGCGATCATTTCTGCCCCTTTCTTTTTATCGCCTTCAACAACCCATTCTTTTGAGCATACAGAAGCTACCTTATCTTTTATGAGCTGTTTTTGACGTTGATGATTAGTCAGTATCCGTTTTTGATATTCGCTGGAAGTATCAAAGTCAAAGTGAGGTTTGTATAACCCATAAGAAATAATCTCTAAGTTTTCTTCGAGTGAGTTGATCTCACTTAATAATTTGTCGTATAAAGCTCGTTTGTTTTTGTAGTCTAAAGCAATCTCATTGGTTTTAGCCTGTATTTCGTTCAATTTCTGATTTTCTCTGTTTATCTCTGATTGTATATCCGTGAGGTCTTTGAAATCCTTTAACGTTTTCTCATATGCCTCTCTTCTGTTTTTGTAATCAGCATCAGTTTCACTAATTTTAGTTTGAATTTCTTCTAATTTTCGATTTTCTTTTGAGATTTCAGAATCAATATCCGTAACATTTTTAAAGCGTTCATGTAATTTTTTATATTTCGATTTTTGTTTAATGTAATAATATACAACTATGATTAACAAAAATAAAAGGAAAAACGTTAAATCCGTCAGTGTCACCCTCTAACTTATTTGGTTTTGCAAATATTGTTACAAGTCCAAACACTATAGATGTTATAAAAGTAATTCGAAATCTCTCATCGGTTTGAAGGGTGCTACCTTTCACCTGTGTTATTTTTTATAAATAGGTATAAATTGCTATGATTCAATATTTGCCTGATGGAAGAGAGAAAAATGACTGAGGAGGACGGTAGTCTCAAAGAGTATATGCTAAAAGAAGTTGACTTAATTCAAAATATTATAAAAAGAATGGCTTCTAATTCATTCATGATAAAAGGATGGACAATTACTCTTGTAGTTGTAACCCTATTGCTTAAGGATGATAATAATAAGATTCTAATCGGATACATCCCTTTGATTGTTTTTTGGTACTTGGATTCATATTTCTTACGGCAAGAGAGAATGTATAGAAAATTATATAATTGGGTTATTAAAAACAGACTTAATACGGATGAGTATCTTCTTGATATGAATGCTTATAGATTTTCATCTGAAGTAAATTCTACAATTCATACGATGTTTTCGAAAACTATATTTTGGTTTTATGGGTCAATATTCCTTTTGCTAACCGTATTTATAATCTATTTTAGTTAAAGAACAATTTGTTAGGTGATTTACTATCTACCTTGTGTTGCCGCTGCTTCAACCCATTTTGGAAAATTATTGTATCCATCTTCTTTAGTCCAATTGTAGATTTGATATCTGTTTGGAATGGGGACTTTTTTTCCATATTTATCTACCATACAAGTTTCAAATGGATTCTTTCCTTGAAGGTCGACTTCTCCGTTTTGATCTTTCAGATCATTTATACGTATCCCTATGATGCCGTTTCCTTTTTTGTAACTTTGTTCTATTTCATACTGCACATATTTCCTCTCACTAGTCTCTTTGCCAATTAGAACAACTGTTACAGACGTGCCTCTTAATTGGTTATCAATCCAATTTTTTACGGCTTTATCCCCTTTCTTTTTGACTTCTTCCCAAGCTACAGCATCCATATAACCTCTTGCGTTTCTTTCTTTTGTTACTCCACAATTTCGAATTTGTGCAGCTCTCCAAGCATCTCCTCCATAGTGAAAACTAAAAAAGACTTTTCTCGACATAACTTATTTCTCTCTCAAGTACCTTGGTTATAGTTAAAGAGGTACGTTTTGTATATTTTCTAGACTCTTTCTGGAACTGTTAGAATACTATCACTAAGAATTTATTCTTTCAACAGTTCACCTAAACATATATAAGTTTTAGAGATATAAATATTTTTTAAACCATCTTAGATAAAAAACATTGATTGATTGTATTCAAATATGATATTAAAAGAAATTATCTGACTTTTCGAAACCGCCTACTTTCAAACCATCTTTATTTTTGATTCCTATCCTCTCTGCAATTCTATGAGCTGTTAACTATTCTCATCGGTTCATTTCATAATTAGCCCCCTCTTTACTTCGTTACTCAGAGAAAGCTTGTAATTCCTTCCTTTCTTTAATGCCGTAATTTACAGTTATCCCCACTAAAAGTACAGCTAAAGAGCAGTACTTTTGGACAGAACTCCTCGTATATCTGTGCAAATCCTCCATAGAGTATGCTTTCTTCGCCAATTTGAATATATCTTCTATGATTGATCTCACAGGTCTGAACTCTTTCCATTTGCTAATTAACTCTTTAAATTTTGCAATTATTTCTTTGTAGATTTTTATTTCTTTTTCAGTGTCTCTTCTTGAATCAAATATTTTCAGAGGATATCTCAGCATATTGAAAAGTTTCTTAAAATTACAGTTTTTCCTTGGGAAAATTAAAGGTACCGCCCTGAACTCTCTGACAGATATAACGTAGTTTTCGTAAGAATAGTATCCTCTATCAGCATAAACAATGTCTCCTGCTTTTAATATTCTCCGTCTTTTGAGTTCTTTAAGTATTTCGGGATAAATTTTAGTTTCTGGTACATTTGCTTCATTAATCAGAAACGCTAAAGGTTTCAATGTTTTAGATTCAAGTGCAAGAGTTAGTTTCATGCCAATGAAGAATCCTCTGTGTGTTGAGTGACCCCACTTGTATTCTTTGTTTTCCAGGCTTTTTTTGGTAATCTTTTTTGCATGCCAATTCAGGTTAAGATTTATGTCAGTACTGTCAAGGATAATGCCTCTTGATCCGTTTTGTCTCTCAGGGCATAATTCGTTCAAGAGTTCAAAAACAAAATAAGTAAACTGGTTTGGTTCATATTTACTCAGAACGCCATAAATTTCATTTTCAGTTGGTACTGAACTGATTTTTAAAAAGTTTCTCAAGCTTTCCCTTTCTTTTAATTCTCTGATAGAATAGGAAATTTCACAGGAAAAAAACATGCTCAAGAGTACAATTTTAATAGCAGGCACTGATTTCGGGAGGGGCAGAATGCCCCTCCTTGTGAGAATTTGCCTGCAAGATCTCAGATCAAAAACGTTTAATATTTCGGATAACAATTTCCATTTGAAATCTTCGTTTAGTGGTATAAGCGGAGCTTTCATAATATATCGCCAGAGGAGGATTGTACGTCCTCCTCAATAAAATTTACGGTTTCTTAAGGTCTTAATTAGATTTTAGATCAAAAATAAGATGTACTTTTTTTGGGGAAACTATTCTCTGGCTTAATTGGCAGAAAAAATGGAAAATAAGTTCCAGTTAAAGAGTGAGTTTAAGAGGACCCTATTTCATAATCGGTGAAAGAAAGACTTTGATAATGCATAAGAGATGTTTTTGGATCGTGTCTCTGCCTACTGTATATGCTATATTCAGGAATTTCACAATTCAACATCCAGGACTCAATTGTTTTTTTTGGAGTTTTATTCCCGACTTTCGGGCTTATCTCTGCTTTTTGCGACCATCTGGACAAGTCTCTATTCCAGGAGCTTCTCTCAGGTGGTCTTTTTCCATCTAAAAATTGCTTAAATATATAATGAAATGTTGAAGACCCTTTGATGATGAAACGCTTACATAATTGTTTAAAGGCAGAGTTGTCACGCCTACAGTACGCAATGATGTTACAGTAAAAGAGAATGTTATTCAAAGCAAAGAGCCCGCAATCAAAATCCTAAACCCCTTAGAAGGGTTATCAGAGAAAAGAGATACAAACAGCATTCAAATTTTAACCACTTATAATGACTCTGATTTAGTCGCTGATCTGTTAGACAGAAATAAAACCTCTTGAATTTTCATCATCAAATTTGGTGAGAATCTTCAGGATATGTAATGCAAGAAGAAGCCCAGAGGCGCTGAATCTACTGTATCCCCCAATACAGTCTCTTCGAATATTATGCTCCCCCAAGCAAATTAATTCGAAGAAGAATCAGCGACCTCCAGGAGGTTCTTTTATTTTGATGATACCCCTTTATTCCCCAACTCCAGTACATAATTAAGAGTATAAATTATATTAAATTAATTATACAAAAAATTGTTTTCAAGCAAAAAATAGTTTGACGTAAAAAGTTTCAAGCTCATTATAGCTCTTTTCTTAAGTAGGACTTACGCATTTGAAGTACAAAATTAAGCACTTTCGGCTTTGTGACTAAGT
>NZ_JJQY01000097.1:0-6903 GCF_000979295.1 Methanosarcina sp. 1.H.T.1A.1
CCTTCAAGAACCGTGTTACTACTTTGAATGTAAATGGTATTCTCTATGGTATAGGTAAAAGGACCTTTAAGATAAACGGTGGTGTAATCGGGATTTTCGGCTAAGAATTTAAGGGCCTGATTTATCTGTACATCATCGGCTTTTCCGTCACAGTTGAAGTCACCGCTGCCGTCCCCGGCGACATAAACTGTCATACCCGATGCAATGGAAATCGAAGCCGTTTCCGTTAAGGTCAAGAAAAAGAGAATTATAATGTAAACTCTTAGTTTTTTTATATTTCCCCACCTACATATCCAACTTTTTTCACCCATTCTTTGTCCCCGTGTTTTTAACTATAATAACAAAACTTAAACAAATTATCGTGGGGAATAACCATAATCCCCTATCACGGGGATAAATAATCTCGTTATCCTTTTCACACCACCAATTTTTGTCTCGAAAAAGAGCTTTAATGGAATGAGATCGAATAGAGACCTAAAACGCAATAAATGTTCCATCAGGACTTAATTTCCGTCTACCTGGAGACAGCGTTCACCACCAGTACATAACTATTCATTCTTAATAAACATTATCAATTAAACGTCTCTATTAAACAATAGTATCAATTTGATGTAGTCCCGAATTATTCTCCCACCAAGTGGATGATACTTTAAACGATCTAATATCAGAAAATTTCGATAAATCCTGACTCGTCGGTATTAGGAGATTTACGTCTCACTAAGTTAGCTTTAATTCATGAAAACTGTTATGATTTTGTTCTAAAAAAGTGATGCAAAAATATTCAATAAGCGAAAGAGAGTAAGAGGGAAATATAGAAAATTGTTGCATTTGAGCTTTGACAAAATCAAGTACAATAAACGAAATATCACAGGAATAACGTCCTCTGTTGTCAAAAGGAAGTCTGGAGAAGTACTCAGGCAAGAAAGTTCTATAATCAAGTCAAAGAAATAAATATTAAACTGATAGTGTATACCATAAACAAAAATGTTGTAAAAATAATTGCATAAAATCAAAGATTTTTATAGAGCCGAAAAATTGAAATTCTATAACTCAAAAGTAGAATCCATGATAAAGTCAAAACAGGAATATAAGTATTATTTAGAAGCAGATAGAATTGCTTTAGGCAAAAAAAGGAAAAAGCCGAGGTTATTTTTGGATGAAGTATGGGTATTTCAGAGATTATTAAGAAAAGTTGAGTAATATAAAAATTGCAAAAATTCCCTTTTTTACCGTCCCTACTATTATTATCTATATTTAAAGTATCACCTACTAGGCATATTCCTTGGTTTTCTTATTGAGCCAAATGTTTTTGGTCCTGGGTTATCCATAAGTCATCCAGGTACGATTGTAGTCAACGGAAATGCAAAAGTAGGTGAAAATTGCAGGATACATGTATGTACGGTCATCGGAACTAAAGCAGGGGCAGGATATGAAGATTTGACGCCAAAAATAGGAAATAATGTTTACATTGGTCCTGGAGCAAAAATATTTGGAGATATAGAAATCGCAGATGGAATAGCTATAGGAGCTAATTCAATTGTAAATAAGTCCTTTACAGAACCAAATATCGGGATTGCAGGGATTCCAGCTAAGAAAATAAACGATAGGGGTTCTGAAAAACTGGTCCCAAAAGAGTTACTTATAACATTAAAAAAAGATTATCCTAAAATTTTTGAAAACCTTGAGGAATGATCGGATATTACCAGAACTTCCATCATGGCTTCTCATTTCCCGTATGACCCGAATCTGCTGTAAATTCTAAGCCAAATTTTTGTACACAGCACATGAAACGGGTTTATTAATATCGAGTTTTCGATTAGAGATCTTTTTAAAATTTGTAATTTTACAGAACTTTCGGTACGCTTCCTGGATGTTGATATTTCGAAATTAGAGTTCAAGCACCGGCCATATAGTTTGTTTTTATCTACTGTACACCGGCGGGCTCAAGCCTTGCGTGGCGAATGAAAGAAAGAATGTGAGATATCATTTGTGATCATTTCGGAATAATACCAACCAATTAATCAGGGAGCAACAGAAATAAGAGGATCGATTAAAAAGAATTTTGTGTGAAAGAGTTCATACAATAACAACGATAGTGCGTATTAGAAGGAGTTACTTCACATTATAGTTGGTAAAGACGTTTTAATACAATAATTAAGTATTAATTAAAACAGTCAGAATAAGAAAAGAAAAAGGAGAGAAAAAAATAGAAAAAAATATATTGAAAAAGAAATTACTTTCGCTTGAAAGTTCCGGTTTGTGCAAACTCCAAGAAGTAGAGTTGCTGCTTTAATAGATGCGGATCGGGACTCAGAGAGTAGATATTGTAGAGATAATACTCTATAATTATCAAGAAGGACGGCGGGCACGTTGAAAAAAGATACTAATCGAATCTTAACCTTTCTGAGCTCTATTTCTTTGTTACTTATAACTTATGGTCTCTTTGAGCTCAAAGGAATTCCGCCTGAAGGATATGTAGCTAGTATCTATGACCAGCTTCCATTACGTTTGTATCTGGTCCTGCTCTTTTGTTATTTTTCTTCCTGTATACTTGTGCTTTCATATAGAAAGACACCTGCAATTATCATACTGCTCCTTATTCATTTTACGGTACTGATCATCCCTTACATGCTTGGATACGTTTCTATTGGGAGATACGGAGAATTTTCATATATGGGATTGGCAGAAAATAATGGATTTTTTGATATTTCAGGTTCTTCCGCCATTTCAACCCTTTCTCCTACGGGTCCGCTGTTAGTTTTACCCCTGGATTTGATCTCAGGGCTGGGGGCACAGACACTTTATCACTTTTTACCGATATTTTTTTCGATTCAATTTATTGCCGGAATGTTCATATTATGCAGAACATATATGCTTCGGGAAAAACTTGTTGGGTTAACCTTACTCTCCTCGTTTCTTCTATACTTCTGGCGTTTTCAGTTTTCAGTTTTTCCTTATTACCTCTCTTTTTGCATGATCCCGATCTATCTTTTTGTACTGAAGAAAGCACTTTCGGATAAAAACAGGACGATGCTTATTAGTTTTCTTTTTATGATAACTTTGCTTCCATTAGCTCACCCTTTTATTTTTGTATACATCATTTGTTTTTCTCTACTCCTCATTTTTTCAGGTAAAATATTGAATCGGGGAAGACATCTCAGCAAAATATTTTTCGATATTCTTGTTGAAGATAATGTATCCAATTCAAATGGAAGAAAAGTTGTTTTCCTCTCTATTCTGACGTTTACCTCAGGAAGTATCCTGTTCTGTGCGAAATATGCTTCCCGGTTTTCCCAAATTTTACCTCATGATTTTTCCCGGCACGTTGGGACTTTATCAGTGACAGGCCTGACCAACGTATTAGAAATAGAATCCAATTTAGAATTTATACATTATTTTAATCTATATTATGGCAAATATTATATTCCGTTAATCTTCATTGTGATCAATTCCATAATCGTATGGCAGAATCGTAAAAGGTTTTGCCACCATTTTATCCAAACGTATCCCTCCTTTTTAGTCCTCTATATAGGATCTTTTTTCATTGAGTTGGGTTTCCTTTTAAACCCTTTTAACCCTTATCCTGCGGAAAGATTTGCAAATTTAAGTTTCATAATTTTTGCTCAAATACCCCTACTGGCTTATTCACTCTATATCATATTTCTCAGAAAGGGGAATGTGCTTGGTTTTGCATCTGTGGTTCTGATCTTATGCCTTCTCTGGACCTTTGGTTTCTTCAGCTGTTTCAGTTCTCCTTATACTGATGGAGTATCTGAAGGAGTTTCACAAAATGAGGTTAGAGGAATGCAGTGGTTATCCAGAGTAAAAACGACCCCTGATTGCGTTATATCCTATGAGGACAAGAATATGGGAAACGCTGTTCTGTCAGGCTCTACCAGCAATTTAAAAAACTCTGATTTAATTCCTTTTGAAAAGTCGTCTGGATTTATTTATGTCCCGAAATACTATTCTGAGGATATAATCCATTTAAAAAATTCGTCAGAAAATGAGCCATTCTATTTTGTGGTGACCACTTTTTCGAAGGATTTGAGTTTGAATGAATCTAGATCGGAGACCCAGACATCTGTCGGAAAGGTGTTCATACCTCCTGAAAGCTATCCTCTGCGCAAGATCTATGACTCCCTCAATATAGAGATTTATGAGCACGCCGCTTAAATGAGCACGTCCCTTGAGTTTGTTAAGAGAAAGGGATGGAAAAAGAAAGCTTATCCACAAAAAGCAGAAGATGAGAAAGTTATAGAGAAAGATAAAAAAGCTTGAAGGGAAGCTGAGAATTTGTTACGAAATAACCTGGGCAACGCATAATTAAAAAGTTGCACATGTTATTTCGCGGTGGGTCCTTAGATAGTAAGCAAGGGCTCAATGGACTCGAGAACCGCCAATAAATATATCTTCTGCCGGACTCGAATAAATTTTATTTATTTTATTCAGATTGCGATTCATCTCCAGTTCATTTTCAGAAGTTCCCCTGTAAAAATAATTGGCGCTTTCGACACCATTTCCTCCTTCACTCAAATATAAACCAGCCCGGAGGAATTCCCTGGTTCTAATCACGATATAACCACTATACTGAGCGAAGTTGTTCACATCAGCAATTCTGTAGCTCCGGAAAAAAGAAAGGTTGTTTTCTTCGGAAGCCCCTGGAATCCGAGGGAAATAAAAATACCTGGATGCGTAATAATCGGAGTAAATGTAAGAGCCAGCAGGAACATAACACTTAATATGCTCAAACCCTCTCAATTCCGGAGCTGTAAAATACGGATGCGCGGATTCAACAATGAGACTCTCAGAATCCGAGATACTGTAGACAGAAGAAACAAAGACGAAAGTAGAGAACAATAAAAAAATAAAGAATAAAGGATAACCTTTTTTAGAGGAGGACTTTGACAGATAGTTCCAGAATACATAAATACCGTAGCTCATAACAAAAGCCATAAAGGGGCTGACAAACAGCTTGAATCTGTCAATCCTGAATAAGACATGCAACTGCCAGATAGTATTGAGAGGATTCGGGATATAAAAGATAAGAGTAAACAGGGCGAATAGCCCGAATACTGAAGCATAGTTGTTTTTGTGTTTTTTCAGGAGAAAACCAATCCCAATTAAAGCAAAAAATAGAAAAACGGAGCCGTCAAGATATCCGACTAAATTAATCAGATATTCATTAACATTTCCCAAACCTTCGGATGTCAAAACCATTGAGTCCCATAACTGACTCTGTAAACGTATGGTTATACCCCTTTGGACAAACAGGTATGCTACAAAAAACCAGTATGATGTAAAAATAACATTTAACAGGATAAAAAAGGGTTTGCTTATATAACTGCCAACGTTGACAAGAGATTCGCAAACAAGGAGAATAACTAATAACAGGACAAACTGGGGCAAGGAAACGTTATGCACCAGTGTTAAAAAAAGTACGACAATGACCGAAAGGATTTTTAAAGAGAGTTTAGACTCTTTGAAATTTACACTGTAAAGTAGATACAGTAATACGACGAACATTACGAAAGACATTGTCCGGGTGATCATATTTGCACCGTAATAAAGCACAACCGAACTCGAAGAAAAGAGTAAACAGGAGAGCAGGGAAATCTGGCGATTCTGAGTTATAGAGAGAAAAAGGTAGTAAAGAAAAAAGATAGTTATTGCATAAATCGGGGCAGTTATTAAAAAAAGAGAGGATTTTATACCCATATGTAAGATGAGAGAGGATGCAGCGACCATTATGTGATACAAAGGAAAGTATGCATAATCGGTTAAAGAAGTTGAAACAATATGCCCTGACATTGCAGTCATTTCTGAAAGTAAAATATGGGGCATAATGTCAGTTGTCCCAAAGTAAAGATCATAATTTAAAGTAACACTGTAAGTAAGGTTTAACAGACTTAAAAAAATCTCCGCCAGGATAACGGAAGAATTTGAATTCTCAGAAAAAATTTGCAGTAAAATCAGAATATAAAGTAACACAATAAATATAAAATAATACCAGGATCTGCCCCCTTGAGACAATAAAAGGGTGCTGACTGAGCCAAGATAGAAAATTCCAAATAGATAGATTAAAGAGTTTCGACTTATAGAAGGAAAAATAAGAATATCACTTAGTCCCAGATCTTTTTTGTAAATGAATAATACAATAATACAGGAAATAACTGCAGGGATTCCAGTAAACAGCCCTCTAACTACAAAACCAAATTTTCCAACCGCAAACATCCATAAGAATGCAAATAATACGGCAAAGATTACGCATAATGGAAACAAAGAGTAGATAAATTTCATCTGCTTGTTATTATTATTAGCAGAATTGAACCCCTTAACTTCATTCAATATAGACATAGTATCCCCATTAATTCTTAAACCTCATAATCTTTAAACCCAATACAATTCAGATCATACTTAATTTGACAGACCGTATTAAACTTGAAGTATAAAGAAAAAATTTTAAAAACTAAATGACATTTACAGATAGGTCATTGATTAAGAAGATTTTGCTTTGAAAAATCTCCCGGCCATCCAAAATGCTCTGATTACTTTAATTTTCATATTACATAATCAGTTACAGGGAATTGACACTAAATTCCCTGTCAATAAAAGCAACAAGATCCTCTTTGACATAAACGGAATAACTTAGGCAAAGAATAATTTAGTTGAAGCTAACTCAGTCATCTTGCTAGTGAAAGTTATTTAATCAGTCCTGAATATTGCCATGTTACTTCGCCGCAGATCCTTAAAGCGACTTTTGAATAGACTCAATGAATATTAAGAAGCGCTTCAATGCATTTTAAGAAGCGCTTCAATGCATTCTTCAATGAATTTTTCTTCGTTGCGAATACCTATTACAACCGAAACAAAAGGATATTCCATAAAATGACCCCGTTTTTA
>NZ_JJQY01000052.1:0-6902 GCF_000979295.1 Methanosarcina sp. 1.H.T.1A.1
GGTCCGCATGCCATAAGCGTAATGGCAGTCGGACCAAGGGTTAAGTTGTTTCCTTCCAGAGTATAGGTTCCACTTCCGCTGTTGCAGTCGGCTTTGATATGATATGTACCGTCAGGGGAGAAGGCAAGCGTATAGTTCTCAGAGTAAGGAACCATTATCTGGTTTTCAGGGCTATCAGAGTCCTGGAAACTGGCCCACTGCCATTCAATACCGGTGATATCATCGGCAGAAATTGGTTCGAGTTCCGGGATAGTGGTTTCTGCAGGTTCAGCAGGGGTGCTTTCTGCGGATTCGGTAGAAATGTTATCTGCAGGTTCAACAGAAGTGTTTTCTGCGGATTCGGTAGAAGTGTTCTCTGCAGGTTCAACAGAAGTGTTTTCTGCGGGTTCAACAGTAGTGTTCTCTGCAGGTTTATCAGGAGTTTCTTCCTGCTCAGTACAGCCAAGCGAGAAGGAGACCACGGTTATAACCCCTATGGTAAGGAGTAAAACCATGCCTATAGATGCAATTTTCATTTTCATTATATGCCTCGTAAACTGATTACATGGGAAGATGCGTCATTTAAATATATCTTTTGTTTAAGCTGCAGTTTGATTCGCAGTCATCTGAATATTTTTTTAATAATTTTGCAGAATATGATATGCCGATATGTTCTATTTTGTATATTTCCATTTTTCAGCAGAAGGGGATTTTTCGGGGATATGCATTCTTTGCACGGGTGAAAAGACCAAATCCGTAACTATAGAAATGAGGTCTTAGGATTCAGTAACTAAGTTCAGGAAACCAGATTCCTATGCTTCTTTAATTCACAAGACTAACCATATTGATTAATAAATAAAAACCTGAATCGGAGGATAGGAGTGAAAATAAGCGCACGCAATGTCCTTAAAGGTAAAGTCAAAAGCATAACACACGGATCAGTTAACTCGGAAATCGTAGTCGAACTTCCGGGTGGCACCGAGATCACTTCCATTATCACAAAAAGTTCCGCTGAAAAGCTGGGTTTGAAAGAAGGGCATGAGGTCTACGCAGTAATTAAAGCCACAAGTGTCATGTTAGCCTCTGATTAAACTATGAGTCCGAAACTGCATGGTTCCTGCATACTGCATGGTTCGGTATTGCTAATCGAAAAAACTTGACAAACGGGTTCTCAATAAGGCAGGTTATTAAGAGCTTATCCTTAATGGAGCAAATTTAGCAACGTGAAATAGAAAAATAACAAAGCAAACCACCAGAAAAATAAATTGTTCAGAAAGTAGTGTTATTGATAGAGGGGGAGTTATTTTTGGGAAAAGAAGACAAAAAACCATCTTTACAGCCGGAGCCAATACCTTATCCGGAACCGCAGCCGGTTCCTTCACCCGAACCGATACCTGAACCTGAACCGGAGACCGAACATAAACCCGGAAAAACCAGATAATAACAGGTCAAGTACAGCAGGCATGATCACAAAGGTTTACATTTCTCATTGCGAACAGGACGAACCGCTTGCCCAGGAACTGGCACGGACTCTCTGGACAGTGGAACTGGAGAGCTTCTCGTCCCTGTACAGGAAAGCTCGAATTCTTTCCCTGGCTGAAAGAATACGTTTTGGCATCCGCCAGTCAGACTGCGTTATCCCGATCATCACACAGGAAGGAATGTTATCCCCGGAGGTGAATCAGGAGATCGGGCTGGCTGTAGGAGCCGACCAGTTAATAATTCCGCTGGCAGAGGCAGGAGTTGAACTGCCTATCCTTATACACCACCTCCAGCCGATTAATTTTTACCCTGAAAACTATGAGGATGCTCTGGGAAAGCTCATACAGAATATAAGGCAGCTTACGAAACTGGACTGGCTGAAGATAAAATGCCCTTACTGCGGAGAGGAAATGACCCAGTATATCACCCCGGAAGAAGAGGTGGAGAGAGCTCTTCTTGCAGGAAAACACCTTGAGACTATCTGCAGCTACTGCCAGAGAAATATTTACCTTGACCCAAGGACCTTCAGGCCCACGCCCTGAGCATTCTAACCCAGGCAGGGAGGTGAATTCATGGAAAAAAGAATCAAAGACGAATCTGGAGAAAACATGGCAGTTCAATCCAAAATGGGGAAGGCTACAGTGAAAGAGTCTGAAATAAGGGGTATTGAAGATCTTACTCCTGCAGAAAAGAAACACCTGCTGTTACAGCTTTCCCGGGACAGAGTAAAAGACAGTTCTGCCGGCCCCTGGGAAATTGTTGATATCCGCAGGGAAGAATGGGAAACAATTAAAGCTACACTGACTCAATCCGTAGAAATTGACATCAAGGATACAGGAAAAGACGAACTTTTCAGAGTATGGTTCGATATAACAAAGTTAGAAAGAGAACTTGAGTAAATAACTTGAGTAAATAACTTGAGAAAAATATTTGAGTAAATAACTTGAGTAAATAACTTGAGAAAAATATTTGAGTTAGAATCAGGGAGGACCGGAAGTAGGATCAAAAAATGATAGAATAGAGTCTAAGAATGATAAGGAACATGGTTGAGGTGTACCGTAGAGAAGGAAAAGATGGTAAAAATTAAAAATACAGATGAAGATTTCAGAAGTAAGTTAGAAGTCATCTGTAAGAAGCGTATCTGTTAAAAGTATACTATCAGATCATGTTTAGAATTATCTGCTCTTTCTTTTTGCATAGCACTCCCTGCAGTAGACTGGTCTGTCAGGGTCTGGTTCAAAAGGCACCTCTGTTTCTTGATCACAATCAGAACATTTTGCTTTGTACATCTTCTGCGGCCCTCTACCGGAATCCCGACCCCTGCTCGGGTAATCTTTTCGCTCCATAGATTTCCCCCTTATACGTTATATTATGGCTTTAGATCAAATAATTCAAAAGAGCCGCACTTATGAATGTGCCATTCTTTGGTGTGTCTCAATGAACTAATTGAATGATTAATATCTTGCACGGTGATATTTATTGTTGTTGCATCAGGTTTGAGCTGTTTTAAGTCTCTAGAAGTGTATTTTAAGTTCTTAAACCAGATGTTTTTACACCCTTCCCTGTCAGTTAATGACCCCCCTTTCGACTGAATCTAACTTTCCGGAAAAGTAGTTCCTGTCGTGTTCCAGACCCATTAGGCTTCACCGAAGAATCACTGGCAGAAAGCTAACCGTTTTATCCCTGCTTTCTCCTGAATCCGGGGGCTTCAGCGTTAAAAGGTAGTGAGAAGAGGAAACCGTAGATATAACACCTGATTCATAGCTTCCTGAATCTCAACCGAATTCATGTTTTATAGTCAGCCCAGGAAATATTAATACATATAAACAAGAACCCAAACAGTAAGAAATATATCAAAAAGTGCAGTTAATTGTTGAGTTGAATATAAGTTGCCTCCCACTTGAGTGCGGGTTCACTCTGAGCAAAGTTACTTTCCTGAAAACGCCTTGCTGACGTCGGCAGCGTTGGTATACTCCTTCTCTGGAAGTTCTTCGAGGACCTCCATTACCTTACTGCTGGCTTTGTGCTTTTTAGCGTGTTCAATAAGTTTTTTCTTCTCTGCAGGATAACCCATATCTTTTAAAGCTTTCTGGACTTCAATAGGACTTGTTTGCATAAAATTCCCCCATATGGTTTATTTTTTATCGAACGCATTAATGCCTTCGAACACCTTCTGAACCTTTACTGGATTTGTTCTCGTAAATCTTGTTAACTACCCACTAAATCTAAAGATTTAAAGGGTGTCTGGATTAATATCCCTGGTTCATGTCCCTGGTTCATTCCCCCAACCAATTACCAGTAAGTCCCTAAGCTCGTCCCCGCATCCCGTATATATTGATTTAGAGCTGCCTTTCGGCATCCGGGTTACCAGTGCAACCCCTAACCCTTCGGGTACCGGTTTAACTGGTTGCTTTCCGTTGGCCTGGTTATCACAGTAGGAAAGCAATATACAATTGATTGGAAATTATATTAATGCAGCGAATAGAAAAACGAAAGTGGGAGAAGTTGACGCTTATAATCCCCGGGCTAAAGATCCGGGGATTTTACGCTTCTACCTATAAAGATGGACAACAAAAAAGAGAACTGAAAAAATATGGTTGAACAAGGAAGGAAAAGCCCTCGTATAATTGATATACCATCGTGACAATCCTACAGCTATGAATAGCAGCAAATCCGAAGATTCCGTTTTACCTTCACACCTTTCTGACCGTGCAGCTCGTGAAAACCATGAAAGGTCGCCTGCCGTGCATTCCACTTCTACTGATGGATCTTCTACTTTTTCAAGCCCTGCCCTTGACCAGCTCAGTGGCCTTTTACCTGACTTTAACAACCGGCTCTCTCCGACGCGAGATCTCGGGCTTTCTCCTCTCGGGCAGCCCCGCCTGAGTTCCGAAGCCCATCCGAGGCTTGTTTCCGACTCTGACCTTGGACTTGTATCCGGTGCTCTTTCCAGCCCTCTTTCCGGGCTCAAAACCGAATACCCTGAAATACCTGTCGGAAAAGAGCTTGAGGTCATGCCTGACCTGCCCGGGAGGACTCTTGCAGGAAATAAAATCGGCTCGCTCACCCTTGGCGCAGACCTTCCGATTGGGCTTGTTGAAAGCAAATTGATTACTCTCAGCAGCACCGAAGAGAAGCTGAAGAATGCTGAAAAAGACAGGAAGTAAAAAAAGGTCTGTAAAAAATTTACTATTTATTTATACTACTTTTTGATCTGAGGCAGTTAAACTGCTCTTTTCTTTTAAAAAGTTACGTAACTGCGGAAAAAACACGGAAATAGAAGACCTGAGATAGTTTTCCGTGTATCCCGTAGTTCATCTCTTCTTATGAGACTGACTAAGAGATTTTCTTACGAAGTTCTAATTTACTGACGTAATGAAAAAAATAGCCGTTTTTTAGATATAACTGCGGAAAATGGGTTACTTCAGTTACGGGTCATAAGGGAGAAAGCTCCGATGCTTTAGCCAGGAGTAGTTCACCTTATAGACACCATTATTCCTAGAAGGCTGACTGCAATTGCAATTATAGTTATAAAAACAATCAAAGCTGAACTATCGTTCTCAACCCGTTCATTGCTCTCATAATCCATAATACTAAATATGCGGTTATTAATTAAAAAACTTTTGCCAGTTTTAGAGAGATGATTATTTGAAAATAGCCTTCATGAGCCGTTACTTTATCAAAATATACCATAAAAGTCATTTATACATTTATTTTTTTTTAAATTAGTCGCGGCCTTTTTTAACTTCTCTTTTTTTCAGCGGGGCCCGTGCCACACACTGTGATAAAAAAACAGAAATTCGAGGATTAAAAAGATATCTGAAAACTTAAAAAGGATGTTTTCGGCTGTCTTATGACGAATACAATCGTCGGACTTTGATATTTTTTCATGATTACTACATTGAGCAGGTTGGATTTGTGAGAAAAACAGACGTGTTCCCTGCTGAACTCCGGCCTTTTATTCTCATCTTTTACTACTTCTTTTTTGGAAAAGGCCCGTGCTATGCACGGTGACAGAAAGACCGGAGACAGCTATTAAGTTTGCTCCGGCCTATTCTTATCAGAACTTCTTCCAACGATGCGGCTTAAATGAAAGTCATATGTTGCACTTTTATTCTGCCTTTACCTCGCCGCTCTTCTCAGAGATTTTTCGAATTTGTCGAGCCCGAGGTCGGCTTCTTCGTCGGTCATGACGAGGGGTGGAGAGAAGCGGATTACAGAGTCTCCGCAGGGGAGGAGAATAACTCCTTCTTTAAACGCTTCTCTGATAATCCTGTCCCTTCTGATAGGGTCTATGGATTTGTCGGATTTTACGATTTCTGCACCTATCATAAGGCCAAGGCCGCGAACATCTCCTATGCAGGGGAAATTCTCCTGAAACTCCCTGAGGCGCTGCCGGATATGCGCTCCCATTTCTCTGACATGGTTTTCTATATTTTCCTTTTCCAGAAATTCAAGGGAAGCAAGAGCTGCAGCTGAGGAGAGGAGATTTCCGCCGAAGGTGTTAGAGTGGACACCTGGAGGCCAGTCCATAAGGTTGCGATCTGCAAGCATTGCGCCCATAGGGAGGCCTCCGCCAAGGGCTTTTGCAAGGCAGGTAATATCAGCCCTTACCTCAAAGTTTTCCATGGCAAGGAAGGGGCCTGTCCTGAAACAGCCTGTCTGGACTTCATCAGCTACAAGGAGAACGTCATTATCCGTACAGATTTTTCTTACTTCCTTGTGGAACTCCGGAGGCGGGACTATATAACCTCCCTCTCCCTGGATGGGCTCAGTGAAAACGGCAGCAGTGTCTTCGGGGCTCAGTTCCTTTCGGAAAATCAGGTTTTCAATCTGCTTTGCGCATTCGATTCCGCAGGAGGGGTATTCGAGTTTCATGGGGCAGCGGTAACAGTAGGCATAGTGGGTGTGCACTGTCCGGAGGGTAGGGAAATACTCCTTTTGCCGGACTTTAGAGCAGGTCAGGGAAAGAGCGCCCAGGGTCCGGCCGTGGAAAGCGTTATAAAATGAGATAAAGTTCTGGCGCTTTGTCTTCCATAGAGCAAGTTTCATTGCAGCTTCTACAGATTCGGCCCCGCTGTTGCAGTAAAAGACCTTTGAGTAGCCTGCAAGCTCTCTTAGTTTTTTTGCAAGCTTTAATGGAGGCTCGGCAAAAAAGTCCCCGTATCCGCAGTGAAACATTTTATCCAGCTGAGCTGAGATGGCGGCTTTAACCTCCGGGTTTGAGTAGCCTGCATTCATGACAGCAATCCCTGCAACGAAATCAATGTACTCTTTTCCGTCTATGTCTTTGACTATGGAACCATTTGCCCTGTCAACAACCAGAGGATAGGGACGGGCTACACATGCAGATATTACATTGCAGTCCTGCCCTATGATCTCCCTGGCTTTTGGGCCAACCATATCAAGCAACCCTATGTCCCTGTCTCTTATACACATCT
>NZ_JJQY01000060.1:0-8697 GCF_000979295.1 Methanosarcina sp. 1.H.T.1A.1
GTATCGGTTGGTACCGGATCGGGAGTATCAGTTGGTACCGGATCAGGGGTATCGGTTGGCACCGGATCGGGGGTATCAGTTGGTACCGGATCGGGAGTATCGGTTGGCACCGGATCTGTAGTTCCCGTATCATCTGCAGAAGATGCCATGCCAGGAATCATGCCAGGAATTATTAGCATTATCAATAATACATAAATTAAAGAACTAAAAAAATCAGTTTTCATTTTTATAGGCCTCCGCCCACACATCAGTAAACAAAAATCTCTGGTATACCAGAGTAAGTCATTGACAATTTATTATATTATTCATATAAACAAAATTTAGAGATTTGTTTTGAGTAGATTTTTCCAATAAACTGCTGGTTTAAAACAATATATTTGTCCAAACAAAGTAACCCTGAATCTCCTTAGAACAGAAGTAGACGATGATTCAGATTTAAGGGGATCATACCGGGACATGGATTTCAAAATTTTGAGAAATTAACGATACAGTTTGTGATATGTTTCGACCCTCTTTCGAGATCCTTGAATCACTTTCCCCTTAATAAACCGGGCGGATCTTTCCCGATTTTAAAATGTTTTAATCTGGTAGGAGAATTATGTCCTTACACAATATCCAAATCTGACAGCCGGTTCAAATCTTAAATTTTCCCTCCACAGGAAGAGTTTTTTCATTTGAACGCTCGAACCTTATTTTGATTCGTACTTTTTTGATTCAATACTAAATTTTTTGATTTGAGACAAAATATCCGATACTTTTAATACTTTATAATGCTGCTTTCTTCTGATGTCTGCCGGAATACGCACATACCTGGAGCTTATGAGGTACGGAAACTGCCTGATGGCAGGTTTTGCAGCTGTAATAGGAACTTTGATAGCCTTTAATATCCTGACTTCCGGTACTTTAAGTTCAAATTTTGCGGGACCATTTCCTTTTCTTGATGCAGGTCTCGTGTTTCTGGTAGTATTCATGGTTTCAGGCGCAGGAAACGCTATCAATGACTATTTTGACATAAGGATAGATTCGATCAACCGTCCGGAAAGGCCCATCCCATCCGGGAGGGTGCAGGCAAAAGAAGCCCTTTACTTTTCTTACCTTCTGTTCGCCCTTGGTACCCTGCTGGCTTTCTCTGTAAATTCGGTCTGCGGGTTAATTGCCCTTTTTAACTCCCTGCTGTTGATCCTGTACGCAAAAACCCTTAAAGGTACGCCCCTTTTAGGAAACCTGAGCATAGGCTACCTTACTGGTTCTGTGTTTCTGTTTGGAGCTTCTATTTTTGGGTTTGGAGGAATTAAGGTTCTTTCCGTGCTTTTCCTGCTTGCCGCTCTTGCCATTACAGCCCGGGAAATCGTAAAGGATATTGAGGATATGGAAGGGGACAGGATGGAAGGGGCAGATACCCTGCCTCTTAGAATCGGGGCAAAAAAAGCAGGTTATCTTGCAGTGCTCATAGGGCTCCTTGCCGTACTTTTAAGTCCTCTACCGTACTCTGTGTCCATCCTTGGCCTGCGTTATCTTTACATCGTCTTTCTGGCAGACCTGGGATTTCTTGCAGCTATTCATCAGCTCCTTGCGCGGAATAACCCGACAAAGTCCTCTAAGATGTTCAAAATAGCCATGTTTTTTGCCCTGATAGCTTTCATTGCCGGGGTATAAACTTTACATAAATTTACAAAAGTCTGTCCTTAGTTTGCCTGGGCCTGCCTGACCGTTCACACAGGTCACTAAGGATTACAATCCTGATTTTGTCGGTTGCCTCCGCGGGAGAAATCTGCTGAATTTCGATTTTCAGGTTATTTCTTCTCAGGTTATTTCTTCTCAGGTTATTTCTTCTCAGGTTATTTCTTCTCAGGTTATTTCTTCTCAGGTTATTTCTTCTCAGGTTATTTCTTCTCAGGTTATTTCGCGAGTCGGGAAACTGGCAGATTGGTAACTGGCAAATCGGCAACTGGCAGATCGGCCATTCTCAGGACTGAGAGCCTTAGCAAGGACTGCGATTGGCAGATCGGCCATTCTCAGGACTGAGAGCCTTAGCAAGGACTGCGGTCTCAGTAAATAGATTAGCAGATAGGTTTCTTTCCTGCTACAAGTTCCATAGAGAAGGCATGGATATTTTCAAGTTCTTTTTCTATAACTTCTGCCGCCTCTTTTTCGACATCTCCTGCTGCACCTTTTTTCATGATCAGCTGGGCAGTTGCAATCTGAGGCTGGTCAATAGGAGTTCCGATTTCGCTCAGGAGCCAGACATACACCTCAGAGACATCGGGAATCTGATTGTAAATTTCTGCTGCGATCCTGTGGGAAAGGAGATTGTAGATCTTTCCTATATGGCTTACAGGATTTTTCCCTGCCGCAGCTTCACTGCTGACAGGACGGTTTAAGGGGATAATTCCATTTACACGGTTTCCACGCCCCACCTCTCCGCAGTCGGCGTCCTCTGCGGATGTGCCGGTAACCGTTGTGTAAATTCCATCCATCCCCCTGCCCGGCATGTCCAGAGTGTTAAGGGAAGCAGTGGGTTTTGCACAAATGCAGGCTTCAAACTCAGCTCGCTCTTTTTCCGCAAATCCGGCAGCAAACTCTTCGATCCGGTCATGCAGTTCCATTTTCTGTTTGAAATAGTCCTCTTCAGACTCCACAAACCTGTCCACAAGAGGTGCAGCAACCGTAAGATGGATGTCTTCTTTATGCCTGAGGCCCATGACCTTTATGTCTTCTCCGGACTCCGGACATTCTTTCTTGAACCCCTTTGAGTTAAGGTAGCGTTCAGTCTCGAGTACCAGCCTTTCTGTAGGGCTCAGTGGCGCATATCCGACTGCTGCGGACGTATCATTTGCCCCGAGAACCTTTCCTCCCCTGCTAAAGATATCCGTAAGTTCTGCTGAACCCCTTTTGAGTTCCACCTGGTAAATGAGGTTTTCAGGGTCTACAAAACGGAGGTTTTCTGAGAACCAGTCTTTTGCTGTACGGACTGCAAGCCCGGAAACATCGATCTCAACTCCCTCGTATTCGAAGGTTGCCCTATCCCCTATTATCAGCCGCATAGGGCTTACAACCCTTCCTCCTCCGAATTTTCCTTCCACCTGCCCTGCAACAAGCATGCCCTTGTCTATATTGTGGTGCAGGATGGTCCCGAAGGTGTCAAGATATTTCTGGCTGAGATTTACGGAAATCTGTTCCATGATAGCGTCACAGATATAGTCCGGATGCCCAAGCCCTTTTCTTTCAACGACCTCTACCTTCTGGCGGTAAACTTCCGAAGCTTTCAACTCTTCTATAACAATATTTCTCAAACTCTTTCCCCCCGGATTGCCCTTAAGGGCGTACAGATACTGTATTGATCTTGTTAATGTAAGTGAAGACAGATTAGTTTGCCAATAAATGTATTTCAGTGAAGATGGGATATTCAGTGAAGATGGATAAGGTCTTCAGTGAAGATGGAATATTCAGTGAAGATATGTGGCGAATGCAGGCAATAAAGGCAGGTCAGTTAAGAAATTCCCCTTAATAAAACTAAAACTGACCAGGACAGTCCAGATCCTTAAAGCTGTCAGCCTTCAGGGCCCATTGAGCCTGTTAAATAAATTCTGCTTCCTCTGAATGACCCTTTTTCTTTTTATCCCCATCCCCCTTTTCTTTTTCACCTTCCGGAGTATGCCTAAGATATTCTTTGATCATCATCGGAAAGGTGTTTGCAGGCACGAAGCGAACTCCAAGCTGCTCGGCCCATTTTTCAATTCCGTAGTCGCTTGCAACGACAGCTGCATCAAGTTCTTTGGCAAGGATCAGGACATCAATATCCGGCGCGCTGTCAAGGATGCCATACCTTAGAGCTGCCCTGTATTTATTCCTGAATTTGCCGATTATCCCCCCAATAACTTCTCTTTCAACTTCTTCCCTGTACTCTTTTTTCTTGTTTTGCGGGTTTTCCATGAAAAGGCATTCGGTTGCTGCCTCCCATATTGCATCTTCTGCAACCCCCATTCCCCGGTTAATCCGTTCCCTCATGTAAGATACGTATTCGTGGAATATCTGTGAGGTTACATCGACTCTATAGCGGTCAGGAGCTTTTTTCACAAGCCAGGTATCTATCTTTGCTATAACCTCCCTGTCACAGCCGTTATGGCTTGCAAATTCGTACATCTCCTTGTACACTGATGGATAGGGAACATAACAACTGATCCCAAACTGCAGACGAGCATCGGCTATAAGGTCAAGTATTGATTTCATCCCCTCACAAAGGGATGTATAGCCCATAACCTCCCGGGTCTGCAGATCCGTTAGTGCTGTAGTATCCAGCACGAATCTCTGCTTAAGCATTTTTTCGAGTCCTTTTATAGTATTCTTTACCCTTATTATGTATTGATCAAGGAGCAATAAAATTCTTTGTTTAATTTCCCCTCTCCTACCCCTGCGTACTGAACTTTCCTCATTAACGTATTTTTTGTTCCTATATTGTACTTTTGTTCTCTTTCCTCAGGCTTATTTTAGTTCTCTTTCCTCAGGCTTATTTTTGTTCTCTTCCTTCAGGCTTATTTTTGTTCTCTTCCTTCAGGTTTATTTTATTCATAAACCCTCAGCAGGAAACCCCTGATTCTTTAGCTAAGAGTTAACCTATCCATAACTATTATTTGTGTAATTATTCATTGAATTTCGATCAAAATGAATAACTGTATATACTCTTAAAACCTATATTTACATAGGGAAGTTTAAGCCATAAGCTGAAAAGCGGTTTGAAACATATTTTGCATATTGTTTTCTCGGATTGTTATTGCCTGAGTGCGTAAAGTATTTCCGGGAACACATTTGAATAAAAATAAATATGTGATCTTCCTTATCGCTTTTATCTCAGTTTGGGACAGGACTTCTCTGGCTGAAATGCCGGCAGCTTAAATATTATCTGGCAGGGTGAAAATTCAGATCAAAGGTGTGAAAGATACTGAACCGGAGTAGAAATACTGAAAAATGGACCGGTCTGGTATGATATGGATAAATAGGCTAAAAATGGGGAATTAAATGAGTGCAAACACGGAAAGTATAAAACCTTTTGTAGGCTCAGCACAGGGTTTTGTGAGGAATCCTCTGATGAAGGGAGGCGACACAATGAAAGAGTATTGCAATATCTGTGGTCGGGAACTGCAGGAAGATGTGCTGGTTGTGGACACCAGTCTAGACATGAAACCAATCACGTTCAGGGATGTTCACGGGGAGAAGTCCGATCTGATATGCATTGAATGTGCAATTGATTCGGTTGAGAACCCACCCTTTGTATGTACAAGGTGCGGACAGCCAATAGAGTTTAACGAAAAATTCTATGTATTTAAGGAAGCAACCACAAAACCGGGTGGTCCCAGAGTAGATTTCAAAGAAACATGCCTCGATGACAAATATATCTGCAGCACATGTTTCGATGAGACTATGAACCCGGAGTATGAAAAAAAGGAAGTCTGAACAGAAAAACTGACTGGTAAAATTCGGTTCTCCAACCCGCCATGAAGTTTTTACGAGAAAGAAGGGAGAAAGCTCCTATGCTTTAGCTTGGAGATGAATCCCGTTAACTTTCCCAACATTCTTTTCGTTATCAACTACCATAATATTCTTCAAACCTATCATAATGTACTGAAATCCTACGCGATAACCAAGCACAGGATAACAGGAACAAAAAATAGTATTTGATTTTCACCTCTGGGACAGAGGGTAGGGCCTGTGGACTTGTGGAAGTTGCTCCGAGGTATGAAGCAGGAAGCCCGTTAAATCTTTAGATTTAGCAGGTAGTTCACCAATGGGTAAAAAGCCGGATGTAACTGCCCGACGAATTACTGTATCCGAAAAAAGACAGAACTGTTCCTCCAGTTCTGTTCACCAGCTTTTTCTTAATCTTTCCTCCATTTCTTTTAATATCTTGCGAACTTCATTCTTTACTGACCGGAAAATGACACAGATTTTTTTAGCAGACTCTATTTAACCTTCGTGTTTTTATTTGTCAGATCCTGTTTTCCGGAATTGAGAGGCTGCAAACAGCAGGTTTTCATAACCTTGAATCCACAGATGCGTGAACTTTAATTCCATGAAGACATAAATATTGCTTTAATTAAAGCATAAAGTACTGTTAGCGTAAAAAACCACATATTTCTTCAAACTTAAGAGCGGATTCATTCCTGAATTTAATTCATTTATCTCATAATTTCTTTTAAGGGGGTAATTGATTGGACGAGAATTATGTGCTTGAAATTGAGGATGCGACCTGGGGACAGCAGGTGGAAGGTTCTGAAAAACCTGTTATTGTAATGTTTTACAGCCCTTCCTGCCCGTATTGTAAAGCTATGGAACCGTATTTTGCGGAGTATGCAAAAGAATACGGGGCTTCGGCAGTTTTTGCCAGGCTAAATGTGGCAACAAACCCCTGGACTGCAGAAAGATATGGGGTCCAGGGCACACCCACGTTCAAGTTTTTCTGCCGTGGAAAACCTGTATGGGAACAGGTAGGCCAGATCTATCCTTCCATCCTGAAGAACGCGGTCAGGGATATGGTCCAGTATGGTGAGGAATGCGTAAGAAAAAGCACTCCGGTAGGGCAGGACATCACAGGATATGTATAACCTGAAGGTCAAGCCCAATGTGCCCTGTTCTTCTTTTTTCCTTTTCCTTTTCTCGTACCTTTTTCCCTGTATATTTCTTTATTTACCAGCCCATACTCGTCAAAAGCGGTATGGATAGTGCTAAGGATGCTAAAGGTAGTGCTCATGGCTGTGGACACATAAAGAGCAACCATGATTGAAATCTGATACTTGATTGCAAGGATAGGGCTTGCACCTCCGAGGATCTGCCCTGTCATCATTCCGGGAAGGAAGACAACCCCTGCAGTTGCGATATTAGCAAGGGTAGGCCTGAGTGCGGAGCGAAGGCATTTTCGAATATAGGGTATGAGGGCTTCATACCTGCTTGCCCCGAGAGAGAGGCTGTAAAGGTACCTGTTTTCGTTTCTGCGGATATCCTCATAAAAATCTCCCATACCCACAATGTTGCCCCTGAGTGAGTTCCCAAGAATCATGCCCCCTATGGGGATCAGGTAGCGGGCTTCCAGAAGGTTTCCAAGGTCAAGCACGAATTCGTTGAAGTACAGCAGCACGCTTAAATTTGCTGCCGTAAAGGAAAGTATCACCGGTAGAAGCAGTTTATCCATTTTGAGTTCTACATTGCGTATGGTTGTGTAGCTTGCAATTGTAACCATTCCCAGAACCCAGGCCAGGTTCAAAGCCCCATTGTTCAGATCGAAGACGTAGGTCAAAAACACGCCTACCATTCCCAGCTGGACTGTCATGCGGACAACCGAATCTATAGTTGTCCGGGAGATCTGGAGCTTTATCCTGTAACTGATTGCCAGAGGAATCACAAGCATTAGAAAGCAGAGTATCAGGGAAGGTATCGATATATCGGGGCTTACCATCTGAAAATTCCTCTTGTTATTTTCGTGCAGTTCTTTTTATTCAGCTCTTTATACATCCTTTTTTAAGATTTAACTCATTTAGCTTCTTACAGACGGACACAACACTTCCCGGGATGGTTTTCAGTCCGACAAATTGTTCCTTAGGGACAGTTTTTCAATCAGATCCATTATTTCCTATAGTCACAATCTCCACTCCATCCCTTTCCCATTCTGTATCATGTGAAATTACAAAAAGTGTCCAGTGGCTGTGTTTAAGGAAATGGTCAACAACCTTTTTTTTAAGCTCGGAATCGAGAGCTGAGGTTGCCTCGTCAAGCAGGAAAATCTCTCTTTCAAGCAGCAGGGCAATCAGAATTCCGATCCTTTGTTTTTCTCCTCCGGAAAGGTTTTCAAAGTTTTTCTCAAGTATGTCTTTTTCCAGTTCGAGTTCCCTCATAAAAATATGCAGCTTTTCAGGGTCGATTTTCTCCCTGTTGGAGTGATAAGAACGGACTTCATCAAGCAGGTCCCTTACAGGTCCCTCGCCGAGATCCATATCCTGAGAAACATAGGCCACATCTTTTCGAACCTGCCAGGCCACCCGAGGGCTTAAGGGCACGCCTCTGTAATAGACTGAGCCTTCAGAAGGTTTTTCAAATCCAAGAATTATTTTAAGTAGAGTGGATTTTCCAGTTCCCGATTTACCTTTTAACAGGATCTTTTTACCTTTCAGAATGCATAGAGAAAAACCAGAAAGCACTTTTTTGCTGCCGAAATATATGCCCGTGTTTTCATACCTTATTATTTCATCATGCATCTTTTGCCTCGAATCTTTCCACTCTATATATTTTGTGTATATTTCTTTTGCGGGCTTTTGTTTTTTTCATTCCTTTTTGTAGAAGAGGTTTCTGTCCTGCAGTTCCTCTAAGAGAAAGTTTATCTATACAGAGGTGTTCACATAAACCAATTCATATAATCAGTTTCCATTGGTCATCGGTTAAGGATATATTTTCCCTCGTTTTCTACTTTTTTTGGTATTAATCCCTTCATTTCTTATCTGCCACAATAAGGCGTACATTCCTCTCGTTCTGTTCTTACTTGCTTTACACTCACATCTTTTGAACGGTATTTCTACAACTGCATTTAATTTTTCAGTGTAAAGATATAGTTACACACGATATACATTAATTTTTAATTTAGGATGATATAATCCTTTATAAAATAAAATAAAGTATTATAAAGCTTCGAATGTATTTTTATTGCTTTATTTC
>NZ_JJQY01000038.1:0-6800 GCF_000979295.1 Methanosarcina sp. 1.H.T.1A.1
AGTCCGTCTCGTGGGCTCGGAGATGTGTATAAGAGACAGTTGCCTTCATCTTATGGCTTCCCCTTAAATTTCTTATACTTTTTTATGGTCACTGCAATTTCCCTGTATTTTTCTTTCTCAAGCCGCTTCAGGCCGATTTCGGATTTTTTCGACTGGAATATGAGTTCGTCGGTTAACCTGTGATAGCTGTCCAGCCGCTCCTCCGGAATAAGCCCTTCCTTTACTGCCTTCAGGACAGCACAGCCAGGTTCATCATGGTGGGTGCAGTCTTTGAACCTGCAGCTGTGGGCTGCATGGACAATATCGGGAAACGCTTTTTCAAGGCCGTCAGAAGAGTCTCCAAGCTGGATTTCCCTGATCCCCGGGTTATCTATAACAATTGCGCCGTTGGGAAGCAGGAACAGCTGGCGGACTGTGGTTGTGTGCCTTCCTTTCTCATCGTCTTTTCGGATATCCGCGGTTTTCTGGATAGCTTCATCGAAAAAAGCGTTGATAAGCGTGGATTTTCCAACGCCGGAGGAACCTATAAGTGCCACTGTTTCCCCGGGGTTGAGATAAGGACTGAGTGCATCAAGCCCGTCTTTTGAAAGGGCACTTAAAGGAATAACCGGAACGTCCCCTGCAATAGACTGTATTTTTTCTGTTATCAGGACAGGGTCATCCGCAAGGTCGATTTTGTTCAGCAAAATTACCGGGCTTGCCCCGGAGGAATACACAACGGTAAGATACCTTTCAAGCCTTCGAAGGTTAAGGTCTTTTCCCACTGAAGTTACAATAAAGATAGTATCAAGATTTGCAGCAAGCACCTGCTCCCCGCTCCCATCCCCCGGAGCCCCTCTTGACAGGCAGGTCCTTCTGGGGAGGATATTCACAATTATGCGTGAGCCCAGTTCCGGCTGGTCCAGTAAAACTACAAAATCCCCTACTACCGGTTGTTTGCCAATTCGCAGGAGTGCCCCGGAAATTCCTGCCTGTACGACAGCACCTGGAATCAGAATTTCACAGACCGTTTTATGCCGGGATACGACTCTTCCGGCAATGTATGGACCTTTGTAGGCAGAAAATGCTGATTCAAGCTCTTCATTCCAGCCGGGAACACGATTCATGGAATTATGACCCATACTTTCCGTTTCATGTCGGTCATTCATCGAATAGAACTATCAATTTTACACGGATAAAACTATTGATTTTTATAAAGCGGTCCGGGAAAAAAGTTAACAAAAGTGAATTATTCCCGGTTGTGAATGATCTCATAACTGACCTTTCCTCTGTTGATGCACTCCCTGACAAGCTTTTCTCTCGGGGAAAGAGCACAGGTTTTTCCTGATTTCACCTCAACAAAGACCACCTTATTCATTTCTCCTTCGGAAAGGCCGTCAAAGATAATGAAGTCCACAGGGGTGCCGAGGAATCTCGCGTCCTTGGGGTTGTATTCGAATTCGGGGAAATAAGGGATCAGGTGTTCCGTGACCTTGCCGCGGATTACGGCTTCGCTTTTCTTTACGGCGTCCTGGCGGATTTTTTTCTCCTCGTCAAGCTTCCAGGTCCTGAAGAGAGTGTCAGCTTTTTCGGAGACCTGACGTTCCATCTCCCGGGTCTGCCAGGCTTCATACAGGTCTCTTGCATGGGATTCTACCCTGCCTTTCAATTTGATGTATTTAATGAGCAGGTAAACTATAAGGAGAGCAAGAAAAAAGATAAGAGTTGAAATCATCCAGTCATCCACAGCTATTTCTCCTGAAAGGGGATGGGGTTTTCAATTGAGTAAATAAAGTGAGGAGTAAATTTTTAAGAATAAATTTCAGACTCTATAAATGGCTATAAATATTTAAAAGTTCCAGCCGAATTTCGTTTCCACTAAATTAGTACCTTAAAGATTCCTGTGACTACCTTAAAAAGTCCTGCGACTACCTTAAAGAGTCCTGTTCCTGAAAATAACTTAATTCTGGCAAAAATATCAGCAGTATCTATTAAGTACAATACAGGGAATATAAAATAGGGGATACAGTGGGGACTCAGCACAGCGGCTCTGAAGAAAACGGTTTCGTCGAGGTTCTCGGACTGCGGGACGAAATTGGAGAAATACAGGCGTCAATTGCTGATTATGAGATAGGGAAAAAACTGAATATAGCCATAGTAGCCGGGACTCTTGCAGGAAAGACTACTCTGCTTGGTGAAATAGAGAAGATAAATTTAAGCAGGGCTACAGGAATCACTTTTTCCGAAATTGTCCGGGACAGAAAGGAGATTTCCCTTCCGGATGACGCTAAAAGAATAGCTCTCTTTGACAACTGCCACTATCTGTACATGAGAAAACCCGGCGGTTTTGACATATTTTATGAGTTTCTGGACATGATAAGCTCTCAGGAAAGGCTATTCATCACTACCTGGAACCTTTATTCCTGGAGATACTTAAACGAAGCCTTCGGACTCGAGAGGTATTTTCCGGTACAGATCTTCATCCCTGCCTTCGAGAAAGAAAATCTCAGGCTCTTTATCTTCAAAAGGTATGGAAAAGCGGAGATCAGATTTTATAACGGTAAAGAGTCCGAAGAAGAGCCTCTCATATACATTGTAAAATATCCGCTTGAGTTTTCCTCGCTGGGCAGGAAAATCCTCATCCCGGTCCCGAAAATAAACACCCCTTACCTTAAGAGCCGCCTCCTGAATAAGAAAGAAACACAAACTGCTGAAGACCGGGTATTTGAAAAGATCTACCAGGAATCAAAAGGCAACCCCGGCATTGCATGGAAGATCTGGGAGCTTGGGCTTGATTATCCCCGGATACAGCCTGAAGATGTAGGGCAGTTTTCATTTGATATAGAGCTTGAATACGAAGAAGCCTTTGTTTTAAGCCTGATCCTTTCATACCAGGCTCTGGAAAAAGCCGAAATTGCCGAAATGATAGGTTCTGCATTCAGAACGGATGAAATTATCTTCAGGCTTCTAAATCAGGAACTAATTTTTAAAGATGAAGTCGGTTCCTTCCGTGTCAGGCCTGAAGCCCTGCACAGCGTCGTTGCTTATATGGAAAAACTGAGGCTGGTGTGGTAAATGGCAAATGGAGACACAAGTGCGCAGCAATTTCTGGAAACCATCAGGTCTATAGATACTCAAACCCTCATAACTATGTTCCTGATTTTTTCTATTGCCTATGTGCTCGGCAGGGTTATTACCATACTTTTATCAAAGCTTTCGGAAAAAATGAACCAAAGTGGAAGGGTAAAAGTAAAACTGATTATCCCTGTGGTAAAGTTTGTAATCTATATTGTGGCGTTTTATTATATTTTTAGGCAAATATTCATAATTTTCGGGCCGGAACTGTTCCTCCTTACAGGGCTTCTGGGTGCAGCCATCGGTTTTGGAGTTAAAGACCTTTTTGCAGACTTTGTCGGAGGAATTGTAATTACATTTGAAAAACCGTACCAGATAGGGGATAAAATCGCCCTTGGAAATTATTATGGTGAAGTCACTGATATAGGGCTAAGGGCAACGAAATTGGTCACCCCGGATGATAATACTGTCACGGCTCCGAATAGCCTGATATTCAATGAAAGTGTTGCCAGTGGAAATTATGGGGCTTCGGAAATGATGGTTGTAATAGACCTGTATATTGCAGGAGAGTCAGATGTAGAGCCTGCAATGAGGATCTTGCGGGAAGCAGTTGTAAGCTCTAAATATGTTTACATCTCAAAAAAAAGACCTGTTACCCTGCTGCACAAAGCTCTTCCGTTTTATACCAGGTTAAGGGCTAAAGCATATGTAAATGATCTAAGAGATGAATTCAAGTTTGAATCCGATGTACACACAAGAACCTGGATAGAATTCCAGAAGAATGGGATCAGGCCTCCACAACTCCATATCCTCAACATTCCTCCAATAGAGGAAAACAGTGACTCAAATGCTACGACCCGGAGAAATTCCAGTTAAATACAGTAGCTCGGAAAGGTTCCGAATTCAATACGGATTTTCGGAGGAATCTCGAGCTTTGAGCCCATTTTATGCAGTTCTTTATTTTATGTAGTTCTTCAAACCTTTAGCCCGGCAACATGAAGTTCTGTTTCCTTTTCCTCTGATTGGCTAATGAATTGAAATGTGCAGGAACCAGAAAAATCTGACGAAAAATCCTGGCAGTCTCCTATTAATCTTTTGATATTA
Source organism: Methanosarcina sp. 1.H.T.1A.1 (assembly GCF_000979295.1). Lineage (NCBI taxonomy): Archaea > Methanobacteriati > Methanobacteriota > Methanomicrobia > Methanosarcinales > Methanosarcinaceae > Methanosarcina > Methanosarcina sp. 1.H.T.1A.1. The sequence continues at coordinate 4,159 of NZ_JJQY01000038.1, forward strand.
TCCAGAACGTTGGAAATAGTATTTCCGGATTATTTTCCCCTACCACACAGGGCTGTAACCGGCCTTCTGCCAGGTAAAAAAAGAACTGAAGAAATAATCCTGCATGTCCGATAAATACTTCCATTTACCCCCAGAAACCGGTTTTAAATTCATGCATTATCGGATGCCTCCGCCAACTTGTCTGGCGGCCCTGAAAAAACAGCAGAAAACAGCAGAAAACAGCAGAAAACAGCAGAAAACAGCAGAAAGTTATCAGTTTCCCTAGTCACTTTTACATGTTAATTTCTTAAAGGAGTCCTTAGTCGTTTTTACTTGTTACTTTTATCTCTTCTTCTTCTTCTTCTTCTGTCTTCCTATTTTTTGTAAGGCCGCTCTCCTGCGTCGAGCGTAACAGGAACGACTCGTTAAGGCGAATAAGGTTGTATTGGTCATGAATATTTATTATTCAGACCACTTGACATAGCGAATCTCACTGCTACAATCCATCAATTAGTCCTCTTGAGCGCAGCGAAAAGGACCGCGTACTCCCGAGTCTCAATTCGGGCGAGTCTCAATTCGGGCGAGTCTCAATTCGGGGAGTGAAACTCCCTACTATCTATAAATATATGTGCTGTTTCGCACCTCATCCTTTATCCGGAGACTTCATAAGATCGATACTCGTAGCGGTTCCCACCATAATATCCTCTTCTTTTTCCAGAGCTTCAAGGATGTTTGAGATCAGAAGGTGGCTGATTGCTCTCCTTTTTCTGGGATCTACTACATACCTCAACCGCATTTCGATCCAGTTTTCCTGCATCTTCGTGTAGAGTTTTGTCTGCACATCATAGGTTGTAATAAAGTATTTTTCTCCCATGAGAAGGAGCTCCTTCTGCGCCAGATCCTCGAACTCTACTACGATCGGACCTGCGGTTTTGAGGGCAATTTCTTCGGCTTTTTTCCAGTTACTGCCGTAAATCAGCAAAATCCGGATTTCATCCCAGATGAAGGAATAGTCCTTCGTATAGTTTTTAATCGTCTGGTTGAGGACAAAACTGTTCGGGATATGGAGAATCCTGCCAGTGTACTGGTCTGCGTCCACCCATTCCTTGATTTCCATAACTGTGGTGCTGAAACTCCCTATATCCAGCACATCCCCTGTACTGTCTCCTACCTGAATTCGGTCTCCTGCTTTAAAGGGATGAGATATGATTATGAGAATTCCTCCGGCTATGCTCCTCAGAAGGTCCTGAAGGGCGATTGCAACTCCGGCACTCAGGATCCCATAAGCGATAAGCAGTGTGCTGGTCCTCTCAACCCAGATTGCAAAAAGGGAGGCAAAAACAAGTACTGTGATGAGGATAGATACCGTTTTCCTCAGGGTGTATCTGTCTTTGGAAGCGGAAACTCTTCTCAGGATAAGATTTCCGGTAAGGGAATTTATTATATAGGCTAGAAAAACTACAATTAAAGAGGTAAGAAGAGCGTCCAATAGAGACCGATCCTCGACGATATAAAAGTCAGTCAGATACCGGATATATGCAATAAAAAGTATCAAAAACAGCAGGATAAAAACATTCAGTCTTTGGAGAACCCCCATGTAATAAAATATGAGGTTATTTATATATCAATGTGGTCAGACCTTACGAACCAATTCAATTCAATTAAAAACCCGTCTGTGCGGTTGAAGACTAAGCTTTAATTTGATCGAAATCGGTCAGTTCCAGCCTTGAAGGGGAGCTTGAAAGGCTCTTCCAAATCACAATAAATCATCAAGTTTTGCCTTAATCTGACAATAATTATTATTTTTTTTCATTACATTTAAATATAATAAATACAATTTATGTTTTTCATTCTTCAGGAAAAATTACGGAAAAAGGGTAACAGAAGAGATAGTATGACTGAAAAGGAGGTAAAAAGGCACGAAATAAGGGAAGGTAATATGAACCTTTTCATGAGTGCCCTCAAGACCACGGTTCCTGTATTTCTCGGATACATACCCCTCGGAATGGCTTTTGGATTCCTGCTTAACGGTGCCGGATATCACTGGATTTATGCTTTCCTGATGAGCCTTTTTATTTATGCGGGATCAGGCCAGTTTCTGGCAGTAGCTTTACTTGCTGCAGGGGCGGGGCTTACTGAGTTTGTTATAGCTACCCTGCTCCTGAACCTCAGGCACTCCTTTTACGGGCTGTCCCTGCTGGAAAAGTTTTCCGGGGTTGGGAAGGTCAAGCCATACCTTATCTTTGCATTAACTGACGAGACCTATGCCCTTCTGACCACAACCGAAGTTCCGGCAGGCGGGTCAAAGGCAAGGTTTTACTTCTATATTGCAGCCCTTGACCACCTCTACTGGATCACAGGGTCGGTACTCGGAGCAGTGCTTGGCTCCATGCTGGACCTCAATCTCGAGGGCATGGCTTTTGTGCTGACTGCACTTTTTGTGGTGCTGACCATAGAGCAGTATTTCAATTCCAGCGTACGCTTCCCCTTCGTAGCCGCGGTGGGCGCAGGAGCCACCTCCCTTATACTCTTCAGTCCTGACAACATGCTGTTGATCTCGATTATCCTGGGAACTCTGGTTCTGATGGGCAGGGAAAAGCTGGTGCAGGGAAATATGAGTGTAAATAAAGGAATAAGGCAGGCTCATACACAGGCTCATGCAC
>NZ_JJQY01000034.1:0-6778 GCF_000979295.1 Methanosarcina sp. 1.H.T.1A.1
TTGCCAGCTTCTTTGATACTAAAATTCTCAGTCAATTTGTAGCTTAACAAACCGATTAGTAAACTATTGAGATCAAGACCTTTGCTTTTATGTTTGCCAAAAATATCACAGAAATTAAGCTTTTCATAAAAGAGTTGGACGGCAAGAATCGAGCCGATAGGAACACATATATTCTTGTTAGGAATTGTAGGGAATGCTCTCTGTTTTGTGATGTTCATTGGACCGAACTACACAAAACAGAGAGCACTTATTTTTATCTAACTGTCAAACTCAGGATAAAAAACAATCAGCCAAATAAAAGCCGGCAATAAAGCCATAAGAAAGCAATAGTGGAATGATAGTTAAATCATGACTAATTCAAATAACGAATAGAGAAGAAAGATAAGGTCAGAAAAAAGATAAGATCGGAAAAAAGATGAAGCCTATAGTGAAATCACAGTAAAGCTCTGTGAGATCTAAAAGGCCACATCAAACAATTTCGTGACATATATCAAGAATCTTTCTTGCAACTCCATCCCAGCTGTGATTCTCAACGACATATTTACGACCCTGTTCTCCCATGGCATTGCATGTCTTTTTATCGGAAATTAGCTTTACCACAGCATTAGCGAGTTCTCCGGGGTTCTCAGGAGGTACTGAAATTCCGCCTCCTGAAAGATCGATCAGGTCTTTGACACCTGGGATACTGCTCGCTACAATAGGTTTTCCACATGCAAGGTATTCGTATGTTTTTAAGGCAGAAAGTCCTATCTTTGAGTTTCGTTCCATTATAAAAGGAGCGACACAGACATCAGCTGCATTAATGTATACAGGAACGTTCTCATAGGGAACTCTTCCAGTAAAAGTGAATTTGTCCGAAAGCCCCATCTCTGCGGCAGTTTCCAGCAGTTTATCCCTCATGACCCCATCCCCCACTACAAGGAAATGAACATCAGGGACTTTTTCCAGGATAAAAGGAGAGGAATAGATTAGAAACTCAACTCCCTGCCAGGCTGCAAGGTGCCCTACAAAACATACATACTTCTTGGAATCATCAAGCTCGAGCTTGGCTCTTGCCTGCTTTTGATCCATGGGTTTGAAAATATCGGTATTTGCTCCGTTGTTAATTACAAGAACTTTTTCTGCAGGGACCGAGTATAGCCTCACAAGTTCATCTTTGAGCTTATCAGTCACGGAAACTATCCTGTCACAGTATCTGTAATTGAACCTCTCGGAACGGAGTGCCAGGAAGGAAAAAACCCTGTATGCAAAGGATTTAGAATCCGGGCTTACCTTGAGTTCATCCATAACCAACCCATTAACCTCAACTATAGAAGAAATGCCAAAAAGTTTGCACAGGGCGATGGGGAAGAACGGAAAAGAGTTCTGACGGAGATAAAGAACGTCAGGCCTGTTTTTTATGCATGAATACAGAAGATAAAAGGATAGCATGAACTCGTAAGAAGGCTGTACAAGGTACTTATTATCTATCACAGGCACATACTTTATTCCGGAAAAGCCATGTTCTGCACCTTTCTGACCTGGCGCGAACAAAACTACATCCGTGTATTTTTTCAAATTTCTTAAGAGTTCGAGTATGTGTATATTCGAACCTGATTTTGTATTGAAAGAGCTGTAATAGACCAGGAAAATATTACTTACTTTTTTAAACATAATTGCCGGTATCTGAATAGCAAAAGTAGTTAATTAGTTTATCCCACGACTCCATTCATTAATTTTCATAGGTCTGGAAGAGTAGGTTCGGGATTTAAGTACAGAAAGAGAAATATACTGATTTTGCAGAGAGATATTTATAGGAGAAATTATCTCCTTTGTGTGTTTTTGAGGCATCCGAATCGAAAAAGGAAAAAGATTATGAGAGTACTGGAAGTATGTCAGGAGTTTCCTAACAGGTATTACCCCCAGCTTGGAACATTCATAAAGCAGAGCATAGATTCAATCGCAGACCAGGGAGTGGACGTGACGGTTATTTCTCCAAAAGCTTTCGTGCTTCCTTTTTCTGCATTTCCGTACCATAATTTTTCTAAACTGCCCAGGATTGAGCATACAGAAAAATATGACCTTCACTACCCGCGTTATATCTATGCCATTCCCAAAAAATATTTTTACCCCATAACCGGCATTTCATATGCCCATTTCGTTTCCAGGTACGCCATAAAAAACATAAAACCAGAACCGGACCTGATTCATGCACATTTTTCATATCCTGATGGGTACGGAATGATGAGACTTGCAAAGAAATGGAAAGTTCCTCTGGTGATAAGTGCTCTTGGCACGATCGAAAGAAAGGTTGCCTATGAAGGGACCTATACTTCAAGGCAGATTATAGAAGCCATGAATTTTGCAGATAAAGTCCTTTCTGTCAGTGAAGACCTCAAGGCCCATATAGTGAATCTCGGGATAGACGAAAGTAAAGTACATGTGGTCCCTAACGGTGTTGATACGGAGATATTCAAGCCTGCAGGAAAAGAACAGGCAAGGGATATTTTAAACCTGCCTCAGGATAAGAATATTGTCCTGTTTATAGGTGCCCTGAGAAAAATAAAAGGCGTGGATTACCTTATTGAAGCTGCAAAAAGTTTTGTGGATACAAACACGGACCTCTATATGGTAGGCAGGGACGACGGGCTTAGAAAAGGTCTGGAAAAAAGAGCAGAAGAACTAAAAATTGCTGGTTCCATTAAATTTACGGGACCTGTAAACCATGAGGATATTCCCCTCTGGATTTCAGCATCAGATATGCTGGTACTGCCTTCTCTCTCAGAGGGAAGGCCAAATGTCGTGCTTGAAGCTCTTTCCTGTGAAGTCCCTGTCGTGGCAACTGATGTTGGAGGGATTCCGGAACTGATGGTTGATGGGGAAACAGGCTATCTGGTTCCTGCAAAAAACCCTGCCGACCTGTCAGAAAAAATAAATCGGCTGCTTGAAAACGAAAGCCGAAGGGAAAAGATGGGAAAACTCGGGCGTAAAAGCATAATTCAGCGGGGACTTACCTGGGAAGCCCATGCAAAGAAGACTGTAGATATATACTCAGAGCTTCTATCAAATCCCTCAAAATAAACTTATACAGGCATTCTGCAGATGTACACAGATGTAGAATTTACTTGCCGATTTATCCAACCATATTCCAGAAAGGTGAGATGATCATTTAAACTACTGCCGTATTGAAAAAATTGGTGGCATTTTTGTATACATCTACGGAAAATGGGTTATAGTAAAAAAAGAAGAGAACTCTGCTTCACCAGAACTCTGCTTCATCGAGAAATTTTGCTCATAGGTAAGAGAAAGCTTGGTATGCTCTTTTGACCCACCTGAGTTTGATATAATTTTTTGGCCCACCGGAATTATGCCCAGGATATTTTGGCCAGATCTTCTGAAAATCTCAGGCTACTTTTACAGTCTTTCAGATAAGATAGAATTTCCGCGTTTTCTATAAAAAAGCATAGTACAGGCATTTAAATGCCTGTAAATGTGCTGTTAAGGTTAGAACTTCTGATAGGTTTGCTTAACGCCGGACCGGGAGCAAAGATATCCGTTGCTGGGTTTGAGTATATTTTATTTGCTTGTGTAAGATTGTCCTCAAGATCAATTACATTTTCGGGAGTGTTCCCGTAGAAGTAATTGGAAGTTTCCTTAGTGCTGCTTTCATCGCTGCCGAAGTATAAACCGCTCCTGAGAAACTCTTGAGTCCTGAATACTACATAGCCCCTGTAACTGGATAATTCACTTACATTATCGATGCGGTAGTTATTGTAAATTGAGATGTTCATACCCGAAGAATCCTCAGGAATCGACGGGAGATAAAAGAACCTTGTAGTATAGTAATCGGAATAAACGGCAGAACCCTCCGGAATGTACTTATAAACATGTTCGAAACCACTCAGTTCATTATCAGTGAAATATTCATGCTTTGAACTCTGTCCAAGCATGTTCGCGTCCGAGATGCTGAAGACTGAAGAGATGAAAACAAAAGTGGAGAACAGCAGAACTATAAAGACCACTGTATTGAACTTTTTAGGCCCATATTTATCCATATAGTTCCAGAATACATAAATTCCATATCCCATTGCGAAAGCCATAAAGGGGCTAACGAAAAGCATAAACCGATCAACCCTGAACAGAACCTTAAACTGCCAGATAGTATTGAGAGGGTTTGGAACATAGAAAATAAGGGTTAACAGGGCAAATAACCCGAAAACTGAAGCATAGTTTTTCCTGTAGTTTTTCAGAAGAAAGCCTATTCCTATAAGGGCAAAAAATAAAAAGACGGATTTATCCAGGAGCCCAAACAGACTGATAAAGCCCTCTTCAAGTACGTCAGAGCCCCCAGAAGTTAAAACTATAGAGTCCCAGAAATGGCTCTGTAAACGGGGAGTCAGGCTTCTCTGCATGAACAGATAAGCTATAAAGAACCAGTAAGCAGTATAAGTAACATTTAGAAGTAAAAAGAAAGGCTTGCTTACATAGTTGCCAGCCCCTACAATATACTCTGAAGCAAAGAGAATGACGAGTAGTAAAACGAACTGGAGTATGGAAACGTTATGTACCAGAGTCAAAAAAACCAGAACAATTACTGAAAGAGCTTTAAAAGAGAATTTATCCTCTTTGAAGTTGACACTGTAAACCAGATATAGCAGTATAATAAACGCTACGTATGACATTGTGCGTGTAATCACGTTTGCGCCGTAATACAGTACAATATAACTTGCGGAATAAAGCAGGCAGGAGAGGAGGGAGATTTGCCTGTTGTGGGTAATATGATTAAAGAGATAGTAAAGAAAAACTACGGTTACTGCATAAATTGGCGCTGTAATCAGGAAAAGTGAGGTTTTTGTGCTGAGGTTCAAAATTTCGGAGGCTTCTGCAACAAGTATATGGTACAGGGGGAAAAATGCATAGTCACTTAAGGAAGTGGAAATGGTTTGTCCCGTTACTGCAGTGAGTTCCGAAAGAAAAATGTGAGGCAGAATGTCAGTGGTCCCGAAGTAGAAATCATAATTTAAGGTAACGCTGTAAGTAAGGTTTACCATGATTAAAAAAGATTCCAGAAGGACAAGGGACGGCCTTACCTCTTTAGAGAATATTTGCAGGAAAACCGAAAGGTACATCACCAGAATAAATACGAAATAGTACCCTGGTCTGGTTCCCTGAGATAGTAGAAGCACAGCTATTGAGCCAATATAAAATATGCTAAACACATATGTAAGGGACTTTATGTTTATCGACGGGAAACTGTCTATATCATGCAGACTTACATCTTTTTTGTAAATGTACAATATAAAGAGGCAGGAAAGTACTGCAGGGATTCCTGTAAACAATCCACGAATTGCATAACCTGGCTTTCCGGTTGCAAACATCCATACGAAAGTGAATATAACTGCGAGAATTATTGCTAGTGGGAACAGGAAGGAAATTACCTTCATTAAACGGTTATTATCCATGTACTTGAGTCCCGTCTCTTCGCTCAATCCAAACATACTATCTCCATAACCTTAAGCGATCACAACTTTATATATTGAGTTTGAAATAAAGAATTCAAAATTGAATCCGAACAGGATTAAGGATTGAACCTGAAATAAAAGGTTCGGATTTTTTTGTTCGAAGCCAATAGGATTTACAGTGAGGTCTATATTGGTTAAGAATTTTTTGCTCCAATATCCTTCAAGCCGGGGTCAATTTATCCAACCATTTTATACATTTGCGTACCGGCAACTATGATTACATTAACCGGAGAAATTTTTAAACATTAAATATCCGAAAGAGACCTGTCTTTTGAAAGGAGAAGGGAATTTGCAAAACTGTACAAAAAACCCAGCCCATAAGCAACGTGCTGCACAGGGATCACAAACAGGGTAAGGATGCCGTATTTTGATTTCATCTTATATATTACCTGAATTGAGGTAACAAAAACCAGAACGAAATATAAGGTCATCAGTATTAGCAGAACTGCTATCGGCACTGTATATACAAGAGAAACAATAAACGAAAGAACCGCAAAAGCTATGGCAATTGAAGGCAAAAAAGCATACCAGCGGACAAATTCGCCATGTTTTTTGAAAAGCTCGGCCATCCACATGCCATACTTGAACATTCGTATGGAAAATGACTTGAGAGTTCCTCTTCTGTGATGAAGCACTTTTGCTTCTGGAATATACAGGAATTTATGACCTATTTTGTTTATTCTGTAATTAAGGTCCCCGTCCTGGCCCACTACAAACCGCTCATCAAAATACCCGGCTTCCTTAATGGAATTTTTTTTATACATAGCATTGCAGTTAGGAAGGGAACTGACATAATGTTTCTTTGTTGAATTTTTGGACTGGGCAGAACCTCCGGAGCCCAGAAATGTTTCCTGAGCATACCCTACAACTCTGCCAAAAATAGGGTCAGTGTCAAATATTAAGTTAGGTCCACCAACACATGCTACATCTTCAGCGGCATTTTTCATTTCACTAACAAGTGTTTTTAGCCACCCGGGATCTACCTTGCAGTCTCCGTCCGTAAATGCGACAAGATCTCCCCGAGCGTTTTCCACCCCAAGGTTCCTTGCTGCTGCAACATTTTTTCGTTCATTAAGAAGGAGCCTGACAGGGTATTTCTTTACGAGCTCCTGAGTTTTATCAGTGGACATTCCGTCGACAATAATAACCTCATAAGAATCCTGAGGGTAATCAAGATGAAGAAGCGCTTCAATGCATTCTTCAATGAATTTTTCTTCGTTGCGAATACCTATTACAACCGAAACAAAAGGATATTCCATAAAATGACCCCGTTTTTA
>NZ_JJQY01000096.1:0-1201 GCF_000979295.1 Methanosarcina sp. 1.H.T.1A.1
AGATGTGTATAAGAGACAGGTCCAGGGAGGGTCCCAGACAAGCTCTACTTCGACCTCTTTTACCCCCTCGATTGCTTCTACCTTTCGTTTTACGTCCTCAGCAATAAGATCTCCCATGGGACATCCGGGCGTAGTCAAGGTCATCCTTATTCGTACCCGGTCTTCTTTTACCTCTATCCCATAAACAAGTCCGAGGTCAATAACGTTGATCGGAATTTCGGGGTCGTAGCAGCTCTTTAGAGCCTCAATAACTTCTTCTTTTGTAACGGTGGTACCATCCCCCTCAAAATGCAGATCTGCAGTAATTTTATGTTTCCCATTAAATAAAAAGGTGAATGGAATTAAATATATTTCCCAGAAACTTCTGAATGGGTCGTTTTCCGGTTTTAATATATGCTTTCAGCAATGAAACTGTTCAAAAGCGGGTTGTCCGGAAACAGGGTATTTCAAAAGCAGGCTTGTTCAACTTAGAAACAGGCTTGTTCAGCCCAGAAATAGGCTTGTTCAAAAAAGGAGTTTTCAAAATAGCTCAACTGCACACCAGGGCCGGGTTTGTGGTGTGTAGATATAGTAGATGTGGTAGATATGGTAGATGCGGTGGTAGATAATATATTTGGGTGTTTATGGTACCCGGCCCTGCGAAGTGCAGTTTACGGTTCCAGACGTTGCGGTACTTTTTCAGTCTGTTTTGGTCTATTCGCATGAGTACTGATCTATGCCCCCCATCAGGGTTCACATAGTTAGGAACCAACGTGCTGGTGTGAGTTTTCTGTATCTACAGCTCACTAACTTATAATGTATTTCTCGTGGTTTTAACTCTCTCCAAACAGGATAATTTCGGAAGACTTATATACATGGAAAAATCTGAAGACTTCAGAGCCGTTCATATGAAAAAATTATTAACTTAAATCTTTTTTTGAGTTTCCCTTATATATCATTATCATACGGCTATATTCTCTTAAACATGGTAAAACCTCCGCAGAGGATAACCTTATATATTTGTTTTTCTAAAACCAAATTTATTACGCCTGTAGTTTTTTCTGCTTGGAAAGGGAATAGGCTAATTTTTATCTCTTTTGTCCTCTGAGCGAGCGAAGAAGATTAAAAATAGATATATAATTTTGTTGCTTAAAATGCGGAGGAATCCATTATTTCTTTTGTTTGTTCTGTTTCTTTTGTTTCTTACTCCGCAAGCCTGGGA
>NZ_JJQY01000096.1:1222-7846 GCF_000979295.1 Methanosarcina sp. 1.H.T.1A.1
CGTCTCGTGGGCTCGGAGATGTGTATAAGAGACAGAGCCTGGGACGTGCGAGGGCGATCAGGACTTCCTGTCCCCTCCATGATCCTCTACTGAATCTGGTTTCGGCAAAAATCTCTGTCCCTCCCCTGGCAACAAAGGGCACGCTGTACAGGGATGTTTTTCCTTCAAGGATTTCAGAAAAGTTTTTTGCGGCTTCAAGGACCCGGTTCTGGGGATGGAAGGAGAGGATATTCTTTCCAAAGAGTTCTTTTTCCGTATAAGAGAGGTATTTGCGGAAAGCAGGATTGGAGTGGACAATGCAGCCTTCATGGTTCACTATGAAAATAAAGTCCTTTATACTTTTAAAAAGCCCCTGGAAGTCGCTGCTGGTTTGCTGGAGTTCTGCTTTTTCCTTTAGCCTGCATATCTCGTTTCCGAGTTCAAGGGCAATGGTTTCAAGCTGTCTTCTGGAAGTTTCGGGAATTTCGTCTGCCTTATGGGAACTGAGCTGTATGACTGCGGCAAAGCGACCACCTGAGTATACAGGAATAAAAGCAGCAGCTCGAAGCTTTTCTTCAGATGGAGTCTCAAGAGATGCCATATTTTTAATCTCAAAATAGTGCCTGTAAACAGGTTTTCCTATCATGAGCAGGTTTGCCAACCCCTGAACTTTCCCAAAACAGGCCGCAGCTTTCACAAAAGTAGGGGACAATCCCCTGCAGGTCTTTAATTTCAGCTCGCCGCTGCCCTCGTCCATAAGATAGATACAGCCTGAATCCAGAGGCTCGACCTCAAGAGCCAGATCAAGGAGCTGCTTTAAGATTTCCTGAAGTTCATCTGTGGAAGCAAGGGCAATGCCGGTATTGCGGCGGAGACGAAGGAAGTCAGAACTTTGCCTTTTTTCAGTAACGTCAATAACTGTTCCGTACAGGTATTCGATATCCCCTTTTTCATCGGAATGTATAAACGTCTGTTCGTCCACCCAGCGGACCTCTCCGGAAGCTGTGAGAATCCTGTATTCCTGAAAAAAGTCTTTTCTGCCTTCCTTATAATTCCTGAACAGGTTATCCCTTACCTTTTCAATATCAAGGGGATGGATAATGTCTTCATATGTAAGTTCTCCTGAGGTAAAAGACCCTGCCGGATACCCGAAAAGGATTACGTTTTCAGTTATGAATTCCACAGGCCGTTTTTCCCGGGGGTTGCTCAGAAAAACAACTACAGGGCTGCTGCTTACAATTAACTCCAGGACTTTATTCACTTTTAGTGAGTTTGAGAGGTCTCTTTTTATCTTCTTTTGCTCGCTGATATCTCTTGCAACTATAAGAACCGTGTTTTTGCCCTCGTAATCCATTACACGGGCTTCCACTTCTACCGGGATAGAGGTGCCATCTTTTTTCAGATAGGTGGTCTCAAAGGCAATTTTCCCTTCCTGGTATATTTTCTTAACCTGCCTGGAAAACTGGTTTCCATACCTGGTATCGATGTTTGCGGGAGCAAGCTTACGGAGTTCTTCTCTACTGTACCCCAGGTTAGTACACGCCCCTTCGTTTGTTTCCAGGAATTTTCCGTTCCTGTCCAGGATAATTATAATATTGCTGCTTGAGTTAAGCAAAGAGCTGAATTTCTGCTCCTCCTGCTCCAGCTTTTCTGCAAGTTCTCTGCAAGTGGTAATGTCCGAAACAATCCCAAAATAACGGCTTATCCTGCCGTTTTTCCCGTACTGGATGAGAGTCCTGTCCTCAACCCGGCGTACGTTCCCGTTTTTAGTGAGGACCCTGTATTCCAGGGTGTAATCCTTAATTCCCCTTTCAGAGTTGCTTATAACCCCAAAATTAAAAGCTTCAAGGTCTTCAGGGTGAACTATGTCAGCATATAGAATTTTTCCCGCCTTAAAATCAGCAGGCTCATACCCGAGCCCTGAAATGTTTGTAGAAGCAAACTCTACCGGAAAGCCAGCTTCGGCTTTTCTTATGAAAATGACCGGTGGAATACTTTCGAGGAATATTTTCAATTCTTCTTTAGATTCAAAAAAGTCAGGCAGCTCCTTTTCAGGCAGTTCCTTACCTGCGAACTTACTATGAGGGCTTTTTTCCGTAATGCTGATCCCCTGTTAAAATTAATATGGGCTGATACCTGTATCTCTGATTTATTTCTAAAACTGTTTATTATAACATATAAGTTTATTAATTAAACTTTCTTTTTCATCACAGGAAAAGATGTATAAAAGGCAATTTAGTTGAAGGGCAATGTAGGTCAACTACTTGCCACTGAAGTGGCAAGCATGGATATCCCTGATTTCTCAGATCATATTATTCGTGTGGGTGGTTGACAGACACCCCTGAGACTCTAAGATATACCTATAGTCTCGTGTTCTGTGTTCGATGTTTCGAGCACCATTTAGATCAGCGTTAAGCTCAAAACCACATGCTTTACATCGAAACTTTAACCCGTTTCGATTATTAATAGAGATGTGATTACATCGGCAACAAGTCTGAGAAGTATATTCAGGGTTTATATACTCTGTTATTATTCCAGCGTTTTTGGCTTTATATTCAATAAACCGCTGCAACTGATAGAAAGCCCAACTGTTATGGAGATATTTTTGTTTCTTTCTCAGCTTGTTATTTGTACGACTTCTTATTCCGGCCAAGTCCTCTAAACCGATAACAGAAACACTATTTTCAACTGCAAATTTTACAATTGCTTTAGAGATGCAATGATTAACATCTGTCATTAGACGTTTCTCTTTCCCTGCTAACCGTTCCAGTACACGTTTAGCTGACAAAGTTCCCTTAGATTGTAATCTTGCTCTCATGTTTTTGTAGACATTTCTCCTGTTTTTTATATCTCCGCCAGCAAAGAATTTACATTTTTTATCAGTGGTAGAAGCCACGGCGAGATAATTAATGCCTACATCAACACCCATAAAAGTAGAAGCGTCCTCGATTTTCTTATCAGGCAATTCCTGAGAAACGGTTAGATGGAAATAATAATCTCCGTCTTTATGTTTCACTACTTTAGACGCTTCAAATTTCCACGGGTCTTTAAAAAACGGTAATGCGTATTCGTAGTTCTGGATTTGGTATGTTTTTCTACCGTGACTGAATGTAGTAAGACTAACTGAATTTTCAGTTATCGTGTAATCTCTCTTGTATGATAATGTCATAGATGTTGGAGAATACATTACTTTCTGCCAATAACTCATACCTAGTTTTGCCAGTTCTACTATTGTTTTGTACGTCCCTGCTACCTGTCTTGGTATGTTACAACTAACCTGAGACTTCAATCCAATGTTTTCTCTGAGATAAGGATATACCATTTTTTGTAATTTCATAGCAGGTATTGTTCTGCCATGTTCGAAAACGATGTTAGATGTGTAATTCATACCTTTTGTGTATTTTTGCATGGTTTCTACTAAATCAAAATCTGGATTTAGAATTTTCAGTTGTATTGTTTTAGTAGATTCCATAGTAGATCATATTCACATAAACTTAGTTATAGATTTTGTGTGAATATTAAACATAAACAGGGGTTGCGAAGATTACGCATTCCTCCCACCACTAAAGTAACGGGAATCCTGCTTAAGGCTCTTGAACATCAGGAATATAGTTGAACCTATGGTCGAAATAGAGGCTTGAAAGGGTGTTTTGAATGTTAAATTATATATAAAAATCCTCTTAATTACTCTTATTGTGAAATAAACACAATAGGGGGAGTAAAATATGGCTGATAAGACAGATAAAGTTGCGGAAAATATTCCCGGACCTTATTATGTAGATTATGAATGTATCGCATGCAACTTATGTGTGGATACATCGCCAGAGAACTTTAAAATGACTGAAGATGACTCTAACGCTTATGTATATAAACAGCCGGATACTGATGAGGAAAAGGAAGCCTGTAAGGAGGCATTGGAAAGCTGCCCGGTTGAAGCAATAGGAAACGACGGCTAAAATGGCCTGTTCGATTTAAGCCGAATTACTTAATTTTTATCGGTATATCTATTTTTTATTTTGAGCAATTTCCCTATCTACTTACAGCTTTTCTCCAGCTTTTCTCCAGTTTTTATGCAGCTGTTTTTTACCGATTTTTTACAGGTTTTTTACAGGTTTTTTACAGGTTTTTTACAGCTGTTATTATATCCATTATTCTATCAACCCGATTTCGGAATAGATTCTGGAGAGCCCCTGAAGGGTGGAATACCCTTTTCTTGTGATGATATAGTCCCCGCGTTCACTCCGCTGTAAAACCATGCCCGTATCAAGCAGTTTCTGCAGGTGGAAGAGCAGGTTTCCGCCGCGAAGCCCTGTGAGTTTCGAAAGCTCTGAGAAGGTCTTGCTTTCCCCTGAAAGTGCCTTTAGCATCAAAAGCCTCTGTTTATTTGCTACAGGCTCACAGACCTCAGAGACTATCTTTTCAGGCTCGATTGCACTTATATCGCCTTTTTCGTCTTTTTCTTCCCTGTCTTCATAGATCTGAAGGGAGCGCATAAGTTTTACCTGTTTATCAAAAAGATTGCTGGCTTCTGAAAAGCACCTGCTGCATTGAGGGGTTTTTGCTTCCTTCTTTAATTCATCAAGCTTGTCCCTGTACATCCTGACAGTTCCCGCCTCGACCCTTCCTCTGCCAACAAGCCCTGCAGTTTCCTGTAAAAGGTCTTTAAACGCCGTTTCACAGAGTTCCCGCGTCTTACAGTTCCTGGTCATCTGGCTGTGCATCCTCTCGTTTGCGTCCTCGCAGAGGTAGTCTACCATGGGCTTCATGAAGTTCTTCCTCATCTCTCCCAGCATCCCTTCAATGTGCTGCTGGTTTGCCCTTTGCAAAAACCGTGAGAACTCATTCCGAAGAGAAGTTACCTCTTCCCTGATGGAGTGCAGTTCTTCTTTGTAGTAGACGTCAGTATCTCCGCTCGCAGTTTCCATTCTTATCAGCCTCTATACCTATTGAAAAACCGGATTGCGTTATATTAAAGGTAAATTATTTAAGGTTAGTCTAATTAACGATCATTTATATTAACGACCCCTCATCTTTATTACCAGCGTGTTATTTTTATTGACCGTGTATTATTTTTGAGCCTATCCCAAAACTCAAAATTTGCTTCTTTATATCTCTTATTTTAAGTGGCCAATCGAGCTTCTACTTATGAAAGTAAGCCGGAATAATTTTGGTATTGGGATTAAAACTGGGTTTTGGGATGAGTTCTTTAGTAATCGCAGATCATTTTTATTAAGGGTCATTTTTCTGTACTATCTGAAATTTGTACATAATTATGACGCTCAAGTATATAAATATATACAGCTTTTTAGAATCCGGTGATAATGAATGGAATTACAGGACATAAACAACTTCGTACAGACTGCAAATGAAGAACAGCTCAAAGCCTTCGGCTTCCTTGGCCAGTGGATGATGGAAAACGGACCAAAGTACTGCACCTGTCCCTCAAAGTGCAACCAGAACTGTGAGCTTGCAAAGGCACTCGGTGGAGCTCTTCAGGCTGCCGGGCAGAGGCTTCAGGGCCAGTAATTGAAAGAGTAAGCAGAATTCCTACTTGAGTTCTGCTGCCCCTTCATATTTTCTTCTGTTACAACACATTTATTGCCTGAATGACAGATTTTAATGTATAAATCAAATTATGAAACTATGAAACAAGGGGGAATTTAATATGGAACCAACAGCTTCAGATTGGATTAACTTCTGGGATGCAAACAGTTTTGCAGTGATTACCGACAATACAAAGCCAGCCATGAAATGGGCTGCTTCGGAACTCAAAAAGCAGGGCAAAAAAGTCTATGTCGTTGACCTCTCCGAAAAACCCGATCCCAGCTCCCTGAAAAGCGTTTCCGAACTTCCTACCGGCCTGGACCGTGCCATCATCGGCATAACAAAATCCGAACCCGGAGACCTGATCCCTGTCCTTAAAGAAAAAGGCACCAAAAAAGCCTGGATCCACTGGAAAACCGAAACCGAAAAAGCCCTCAGTGCCTGCAGAGATGAAGAACTCGAATACCTGGCAGGCCGCTGTCCCATGATGTATCTCGGAAGCGGATTAAGTATACACGGCCTGCACAGAACGATTGCGAAGATGACGGGGAAGTATTGAATAAAGGATTGGTTTTATTCGCTATTCAAAACCTTTTTGTGTTCACTGTTTCAAACCCCGGTCCCTATCCCCGTTCGCGCAGTGAACGGCTTTTTCCAAAAGCAAATCCAAGCAGAAATATTTGCATGTCGGATCATATTAACGCCAGAAATTCAATAAATGCAGAATGAATTTCACATTTCTTTCATTTTCTCCTTAAGATCCTGAATATTTTGTTCAGTTGTTTTAAAGCTTGGATGAGCAGAGCCAAGTTTACTTTTTAATATCTTAAGTGAGCGTTCAAGCAGGGGTAAAGCCTCGTTGTACCTTTCAGTATAATAGTAAAGAATCGCTAAATTGTTTAGCGTGTTGGCAACTGATGGGTGTTCTGGTCCCAGCACCTTTTCATAGATTTCAAGTGCCCTGTTATAAAGTGGGAGTGCTTTTTCGTATTCTCCCATGCTATCATAGAGTGCTGCGAGATTGTTTAGCGTGTTGGCAACATCAGGGTGTTCTGGTCCCAGCACCTTTTCATAGATTTCAAGTGCCCGCTTATAAAGTGG
>NZ_JJQY01000112.1:0-6403 GCF_000979295.1 Methanosarcina sp. 1.H.T.1A.1
GTATGTGGACTGTGCGTTCTTCCCCCTTAGCTAAAATAATCCTGTGATCAATGCTGTAAGGTTTTCCATTTACAGCTTTCATAGTGGCATTATCAAAGTAGTCTCGATCATCGGGATGTATATAACTTAAATATTCATTGTACGATGGTGCTAATTCTTGAGGGTCGCGTCCGAAAATACTATACATTTCCTCAGACCAGTATGTTTTATCAGTTGCAATATCCCAATACCAATTTCCAATATGAGCCATTTTTTGAGCTTCAGCAAGACCTTTTTCACTTTCCTTCAATGAGTTATAAGCATTTTCAAGTTGCGTTGTCCGTTCTTCAACTAATTTTTCTAAATTTTCATATGCTTCTTTCAACTTAGCTTCTACTTCTTTTTCATCTGTAATATCACGGGAAATAGCAAGAACAGAAGACACTTCACCGCCAACAAATTCCGGTACTATTCTTGTATTAAAATAGTATTCTTTTCCTTGAGGCGATTTATAATGGAATTCCATTGTTTCGGGTTTGCCTGTGGTGAAAACATTTTCATAATGCCCTTCCCAGAATCTCACATTTTCAGGGTCCATCCCAAGTTCACTATTAGTTTTCCCAACGATTTCTTCTGGAGAGTGGCCATAAGGTTCCGCAGCTGCAGGATTAACATACATATATCGATTTTGTCTATCAAGGCGGGAAATCACGTCAGGAGAATTCTCAGCCAATGTACGGAATTTATTCTCACTTCTTATCAGTGCTTCTTCAGCCTGCTTTTGCCTGGTAATGTCGCGGATGATACCTCCGCTGAAAAGGGGCATGTCATTCTGGTCCTTGATCACCGTGAAGTGATCGGCTAACCAGCGGTATTTTCCGTCTTTGCGCTTGAACCGGTACTCGAGGGTTCCATGGCCTGTCTCGAATGCCTGGGCCAGTTCCGCAGTAACCTGGGGATGGTCGTCGGGATGAACGTGATCAAGAACTTCATTGATGCTCATGGCGCTCATCTTTTGGGCAGAGAAGCCGGTGATCTGCTCTACTACCGGGCTCATGTAATCATAGCGGTCGGTCTGAAGGTTTCGCCGGTAAGCCACATCGAGTGAGTTCTCAAGGACCGCCCGGAAACGTTCCTCGCTCTCCCGCAGCGCATCCACCAGGGAATCGCGTTCCGACAGCGATTGGGCCAGCTTGATATTGCTGTAGCTTAACTGTGAGAACATGTGGGCAAGCTTCATGAAGAAGGTCATGCCTGTGTCCACAGCCTCCCTGCTCAACCGCGGAACTTTTTCAAGTGCTGCTATGTATTCCTCCTCATTGAAGCCGTATTTTTTAGCCTGGGCCCGGAAAAGCTCATAGTCCAGAGTTTCGTCCTCAAAAAAGAACTGCCCTGATAAAATATTGCCGACGTGCTGGCCGCCCACAATGAGAGGGGTCGCTATGTCCCACATGTTGTTCTTGCACCTGTACAGTTTAAACTCTCCAGGGGCAACGCCCGCGGATAGTTTTGTGTCGCTTTCTATGCAGTGCTTGCAGGCTTCGGGGTGAACCCTGTGGAATCTGGTGCAGATCTCCTGCCATCCGACACCCACCAGAAAATTGCCTTTGAGATCCCCCAGGCTCATGGGAATGTGAGCAAGCTTATAGAAATCGTCCATGAGGGACTGGATCGCCTGGGCATCAACGATATCAGCAAGCTCCAGGTTAGCCATCTCCCGATCAGGCGAGAGAATGCTCTCCAACTTCAGCCTGACGCGCTGCTCACTCAGGCGCAGTGCCTCCTCTGCCCGTTTGCGCTCGGTGATATCATGGGCGACATGAATGCATCCAGTGAGTTTTCCTTCGGAATCATGCAAAGGTGAGACGGTTACTATGAAATCGCCACCAAGGCTTTCTTCGCGAACTTCTTTGGTGTGCTCAAGTCCATCCTCAAGTAATTGCCGATGAGGGCAAAAGGAGGGGGGTTCGTCCATCCCATGGACAACACGATAGCAGGTCAACCCGATACACTCTTCCGGTGTCACCCCCAATCTTGCCGCCATGGCCTTGTTTGCACGAACAACCCCATATTCAGCATCAAGTATGGCTATCAGGTCCGGCACAATATCAAAGGTATATTCCCAGTCTTTTGCAGCCTGAGCAGCTTCCTCTTCTGCTTTTTTGCGCCTGGAACTTTCTATCCGCTCCCATTTTTCTTCCCTTTTGATCAAAGCGAACTGATGATTGATGACCACATCGATTATCTCGGTTGCGTGGCACCTGTCGAGAGGATAGGTGCATAGAGCCATCATATGAAAGTTGCCGATAATGTTGTCTATTTCTTTTTCGTATTCAATGAAACCATTCCAGCCTTCTTTTTCCAGCCCGAAAGTTTTCCCGCTCAACCTCAAGCCATCGTATCCACTGGCAAGGGCATGATTGAGTTTTTCAATCCAGCCGTTTAAGACCTTTTCCGAATCGAATACACCCTCTTTTACATACCAGTAAGTGGAGGGAATAATTTCGATTTGTCCCTTCTCAAGGTAAGCATCAATATCAGGAACAGCTCTTCTCAGGGCTTCTTTTGCATCTTCTACTTCAAGAGGCTGCGATGTGACCCACATACAGAATTCGTTATTTTCCAGCCCTGCTCTGAAGTAGGGGACAAGTATGTCCATCAAATCTTCTTTTGTCTGGTAGAACTGGCAGAAGTGCGTTCCCCAGGGAATATCCCCAATAATATCAATCCCAGACTCCCTCAGCCTTTCATTCATTCCACATCTTCTCCGGGCATATCCCAATCCTATTCTTATCTTAAAACAGGGTCTGCAATGAGTTATGGCTAGTGTCGCGTCAATCATCAAGGATTGAATGATTCTGAATAGTTGTAATTGATTTTATAAGACATTTTACTGCTGAAGCGACACTAGACTTTTAAGTGTTCACTATGTTCTTTATGTTTTTTCTTTTTTAAGTAGATCTCTTTCAGTATAAATTAAGTTTGGATGTTTCTCAAAAAACATAACTTTTATGTACTGAACATTTTTAAAAAAACTAAATTATATATTATATTTTTAATGTATTCTTCTATATATCAATTACTTTATATTAAAATTGATTCAGGAACTCTCATTTAGGAACCCTCATTTAATCAGTTCAGGAATCATTGATTAATCCTGTTCAGGTTAAGATTTGCGGCAACTGTTCGTTTTTTTTTTCATGAGGTCCTGCTGTAAAGCTATCGCATTATCCGCCAGTAGAGGCAACTTTCAAAAAAAAGAACAAGGTTAGCTCATGTTTCTTTACTGCTAAACCGGATAGTAAATTCTGTCCCGGGATTCCTTCTAAGTTCTATACAGCCGTCTATCTGTTCAACAAGAATATTTACAAGTTGAAGCCCGAGAGAATCAGCATTTTGAAACTCTATTTCTTCAGGGATGCCTTTTCCGTTATCCGATACTTTGAGTATGTAATGGGAACCATTTTTTTCCCTATGGTGGGGATTCGGACAGGGAGTATCGTATATATAGGCAGACGCCCCTGTTTTGTAAAGGGTTATGTGGATTTCGCCTTTCCCCCCAGCAGGAAAAGCGTGCTTCAGGGCATTTGAAACCAGCTCGTTTACAATAATTCCGAGAGGGATTGCAATATCCATATCAAGATAAATCTGCTCAAGGTCCAGTCTTACGCTAATATTGTCTTTTCTAAGATTATATGAGCCGAAAAGATTTGAAGTCAGCTTCCGGAGATAAGCTGCAAAATCAAGGGTTTCGGTCTCGTTTCCCTTGTATAGCTCCTCATGAATCAGAGCCATTGAAGTAACCCTGCCCTGGCTTTCCCTGAAGGCTTCAAGCATTTTTGTATCACTGAACCTTTCAGCTTCAAGACTGAGAAGAGAAGAGATTACCTGCAGATTATTTTTAATCCGGTGGTGGATTTCTTTTATTCTGAATTTATCCATTTTCTCCATAGTCTCTTCAGCCATTTTGCGCTCAGTAATATCACGGGAAATCGCGAGAACAGAAGTCACCTCACCATCAACAAACTCCGGTACTATTCGTGTATTAAAGTAGTACTCTTTTCCTTGAGGCGATGTATACTGGAATTCCATTGTTTCGGGTTTTCCTGTGGCAAAAATATTTTCATAGTGCCTTTCCCAGAATTTTACCTTTTCAGGGTCCATTCCAAGCTCACTATTGTTTTTGCCAATGATATTCTCTTGAGAAATGTTATACACTTCTGAATATGCAGGATTGGCATATAAGTGGCGAGTTCGCCGGTCCAGGCGGGCGATCAAGTCCGGAGAATTTTCAGCCAATGTACGGAATTTATTCTCACTTCTGATCAGTGCTTCTTCGGCCATCTTGCGCTCTGTAATGTCTCTGGAAACAGTCGAGATCGCCACAAGTATTCCGGATGCGTTAAAAACAGGAGAAAGAGTTATTGAAATATTTATTATCGTGCCGTCTTTTTTTAACCTTAAAGTTTCATAGTGGCGGATCCGTTCTCCCTGTTTTATCTTTTCATCTAACTGTTTTATTTCCCCTTTCAGGGTATCTGGTTCAAACATTGAGATGTTTTTTCCCAGGACTTCTTCGGCTAAGTAACCATAAATCTGCTCTGCTCCCTTATTCCAGCTCGTAATAATACCATCAAGAGATCTGGTTACAATGGCATCATCTGATGATTCAAGAGCATTAGCCAGGGTCTGAAGTTTTTCTTCGGCTTTTTTGTTTTCGGTAATATCCCTTACGGTAACAACTACATGGCCATCGGAAAAAGGCAGAGATATTGCACTCACATCCGCCCAGATGATGCTGCCGTCCTTCTTGACCATCCCCACCTCTGAACTCTGAATCGACCCTTTCTTTTTCAGAGCCCTTACACTGGGGAGATCCTCATACGGCATCTCTGCGCCATTTGACCAAAGGTACTTCCGGATCTTATGATTCCCTTTGAGCAAATCCGATCTGGAGAGGCCCATGATTCTCTCCAGGGTAAGGGTTACATCCAGGACATTTCTTTGCTTATCGAGGATAGAAACTCCAATAGGCAGCAGCTTAAAAAGAGCTTTCAATCTGCCCTCGCTCTCTTTTAGCATCTCCTCTACCTTCTTGCGCTCTGTGATATCCTGAACTGTTCCCTTCATTTGAATAGGAATGTTTTCCTCATCAAAAATAACTTCACCTTGTACATGTACTATGCGTTCTTTCCCATCAACTGAGATAATCCTATGATCAATACCATACGGCTTTCCATCCCAAGCTCCCATGGAGGCATTGATAATAAGGTTTCGATCGTCTGGATGTACGTAACTTAAAAATGAATCGTAAGTTATCTCACACTCTTGAGGAATGAGCCCACAAATACGATAAATCTCATCAGACCAGTAAAATTGATTGGTCACAATATTCCAGTCCCAGTTTCCAAGGTGAGCCATTCTTTGAGCTTCAGCAAGACATTTTTCACTTTCTTTCAAAGAATTGTAAGCCTTCTCAAGCTGGACTGTTCGCTCTTCAACTAAATTTTCTAAATTATTGAGCGTTTCTTTTAACTTAGATTCCGCTTCTTTTTTCTCCGTAATGTCGCGGGAAATAGAAAGAACAGATGTCACTTTGCCATCAATAAATTCCGGTATTATTTGGGTATTGAAGTAGTATTCTTTTCCTTTAGGTGATGTATACCGGAATTCTATTGTTTCGGGTTTACCTGTGGTAAAAACGTTTTCATGGTGCCTTTCCCAGAATTTCGCCTTTTCAGGGTCCATCCCCAGTTCCCCATGAGTTTTGCCAATGATTTCCTCCGGAGGCCTGCTATAAGGTTCCGCAGCAGCGGGATTGGCATATATGTGCCGATTTTGCCTGTCAAAGCGGACAATTATGTCAGGAGAATTTTCCGCCAACGTACGGAATTTATTCTCACTTCTAATCAGTGCTTCTTCGGCTTGTTTGCGTTCATTGATATCACGGGCGACATGAACACTTCCAATGAGTTTCCCTTCTGAATCATGCAATGGTGAGACGCTTACTAAAAAATAACCACCAAGGCAATCCTCGAAAACCTCTTCAGTGTGTTCAAGCCCGTCCTTAAGCAACCGCCGGTGAGGGCAAAAAGAGGGGGGCTCATCCGTCCCATGGACAACACGATAACAGGTCAACCCGACACACTCTTCCGGTGTCACCCCTAATCTTGTCGCCATGGCTTTGTTTGCATGAAAAACCTGATATTCAGTGTCAAGTATGGCTATCAGGTCCGGCACAGCATCAAAGGTATATTCCCAGTCTTTTGCAGCCTGAGCAGCTTCCTCTTCTGCTTTTTTGCGCCTGGAACTTTCTATCCGCTCCCATTTTCCTTCCCTTTTGATCAAAGCGAACTGATGATTGATGACCACATCGATTATCTCGGTTGCGTGGCACCTGTCGAGAGGATAGGTGCATAGAGCC
>NZ_JJQY01000003.1:0-57828 GCF_000979295.1 Methanosarcina sp. 1.H.T.1A.1
TTCGTCGGCAGCGTCAGATGTGTATAAGAGACAGGGGTACAGGACTGCTCGGCAGCCACTCAGAACCTCCTGCTTGCAGCTCACGATTTTGGGCTTGGGGCAGTCTGGACAGGGATTTATCCGATGAAGGACAGGGTCGATGGTTTTCGTAAAGCTTTTGGGCTGCCTGACCATGTATTTCCTCTTGGTCTTGTGCCTATCGGCTACCCTGCCCAGAAACCCGCACTTCAAGACCGATACACTGAGGATAAAGTTTACCACAACAGGTACGGCCAGAAAAAAGAATGATTCTGTGATTGATGCTGTTCAATACTGGCAGAATCAAAAATCTGTACAAACTGGTGATTTTATTGACTATAAGAGTTGTTGCAAAAAATCATATCAAAACTGACAAAATTCAAGAATATATAGATTTGTGTAAAAATCTTGTTGAAGAATCGTTAAAAGAAGAAGGCTGCATAGAATATGGGTTGTATCAGGAATTAGAGAATCCGGGAATCCTGACGATATTAGAAGAATGGAAAGATAAAAGCAGCCTGGATGAACACTTAAACTCCAATCATTTTAGAGAAATAGTCCCTTTACTTTCAGAATATCTTGAGAAAGAAACTGAAATTAATGTATACAAAAAAAAGCTGTGATTTATCTTTTTCATTCCCCAAATTCTACTCCCATGCATTTTTTGAAGAAGTGGCATCAAACTCGATATGAGAAATGAAACTGAAGAAGAATGAGTAATGAATAATCGGAGGATACAAACAGTGAAAGTCGTCGCATTTAACGGAAGTCCACGGAAGGGAGGCAATACAGCCTCTCTCATAGAACACGTTTTTTCAGAACTTGAAAAAGAAGGCATTGAAACCGAAATGGTGCAGCTTGGAGGAAAAAGCATTCACGGCTGCATAGCCTGTATGAAATGTTTTGAAAACATGGATCGAAGGTGTGTAATCGACAAAGACATTGTCAACGAATGTATTGAAAAAATGATTGAAGCCGATGGTATAATCCTTGCATCGCCTACATATTTCGCCGATCTGACACCTGAGCTCAAAGCTCTTATAGATAGGGCGGGCTTTGTTGCGAAAGTCAATAACGAAATGTTCAGGAATAAAGTTGGAGTGGCTGTAGTTGCGGTAAGGAGAGCCGGATCAATCCACGTTTTTGATTCTATCAACCATTTCTTCACCATTTCCCAGATGATTATCCCCGGATCCAGTTACTGGAACATAGGGATAGGGCTTGCTGAGGGGGACGTTGAAAAGGACGAAGAGGGCATCCGGACAATGGAGACCCTGGGACAGAATATGGCATGGCTTTTGAAAAAGCTCCATTCATAACTTAATGAGAGAGGCAGACTTACTTTTTTATTCCGGGAAACGAATTCCATAGGTAGAATAAGGGGGGAAATAAAATGAAAATTCTTTACATTTACGCACAGCAGGAACCGAAGTCCTTTAACGCTGCCCTTAAAAACACTGCCCTTGCAACCCTAGAGGAAAAGGGTCACGAAGTCAAACTCTCAGACCTTTACGCAATGAACTTCAATCCCGTGCTCACTGAGGGGGATTTCACGGACCGGAAAAAGCCGGATATTTTCAAGCCTTTCTTTGAAGCAATCCACGCCTCAAAAACCGGGGCATTTGCTCCCGACATCAAAGCCGAGATGGAGAAAGTAAAATGGGCCGACATCCTGATTTTCCAGTTTCCGATCTACTTCACGTCCATGCCTGCGATCATGAAAGGCTGGATTGACCGGGTCCTGGCTCCGGGTTTTAGCTTTAACCCGATTACAAAAAACACCTACGAAACAGGGCTCCTGAAAGGAAAATCAGCAATGATTGTCACCACCACCGGGACTCCGCAGGCATTGTATGTAGAAGGAGGGGTTCACGGGGACATGAACAGGCATCTGGAATCCGTAACCCACTGCGTCTTTGAGTTCATGGGGATGAAAGTACTGCCATCTTACATCATCTATGAAGTGAGCAGCTTTTCAAAGGAAAAAGGGGCAGAAGAACTCGAAAAGTACAGACAGAAAATATTTAGATTAGGGTCAGATTCTGTGTAACTCCTTTGCTTAAAAAATTGGATCTTGGATCAAATACAATAGCAATGAACCAAAGTAATTCCAAAACTAAGTTATGAAAAATATTAAAATATAACATCCAACCCCATATTCCGCAGTATTTTATCCAAAATCAACATTTTTCCCGATAAAGTTTTGCAACATCTCCAAATAATGACAGAATTGTATAGAATCCTGTGAATGTACAGATGTTATAAAAATTCATATTGTGATAAAAATTTATAGCTGGAAAAATATAAAAATCAAGAAATTTGGTGCGAAAAGTTGAATTTATCATCATAAAGAAATTTAGAAATCTATATATCATTGGATACATATTATTATGAAGTACTTTTACAAGTTCCCATCTGGAAGTTCATTCTTGAACACTCGAAGTAAAAATAGTAGAGGATACAGACACTTACAGATAATATGAATAAGATCAATTTGAGATAATAGAACCAAAACTCGGGGAATAAGGGGTTGAAATGATTAAAATGGCTACATATATGAGAAAGGTATACATAGGGACCATAATTTTGTTAATCCTAGTTATATGTATAATCCTCTATTATACTTAAGTAACGGATTAATTACAAACATTGCACTTTTAAATATAATCCTTCATATTATTCTCGTTTTCACTGTATTAATATTTGCAGATGGCTTTGCAATTAAATATGCAGACCGATAAATATTATGGATGTGATAGTTTTCATTATTACTTTTTGGATTATTTTAAATATACGTATTTTAATTTTGTATTTAATACAGATAAACCACTTCTTTTTTGAGTTCGTGGGCGTGGATGTGCTGATTTGTCTAATCATCTACTATAATGTCAGAGTCAGTCCAAGAGAAAGGGGACGAAACAGTTTGAGGTACAGGCAGAATTGTTGAGGTTAGGGCGAGAGAATAGATACTTCATTGGCTTTTAAAAATTGGAATCTATGGGTCAGCGAAATTACATTAGTGGAGGGTGAGTTATTAATCGAATATCACAAAAAGGCACATTGACACATAAAAGAGCAGGTCTTAGAGGCTGTCTTAAAATTAAATACTCCTTTTCTCTTGCTTCTTCTTCAATGTCAAAACGATGTATAAGGCTTCCTTATCCCAGTGATTTATCCAACAGAGAATGGGACTTAATTAATCCTCATCTTCCCACTCTTCGAAGTACTCGTGGTCGAAAACGTGTTCATTCTTATCGAGAAATACTAAAACCACAGAAACTCCAGGAGTCCGTGGGTATGATGCTGGCAAGAAAGTTAAAGGGAGAAAACGTCACATTCTGGTGGATACAATAGGGTTACTGTTGATGGTTGTGGTTCATACAGCAGATATCCAGGATCGAGATGGTGCTAGACTTGTTCTGGAACAAGTTAAAGGAGCATTCCCTCGATTATAGCTTATTTGGGCTGACGCTGGTTACTCAGGTAAACTGATTGAATGGGTCAAGATAACATGTGGATGGGTACTAGAAATAGTTAAGCATAGAGATAATATCAAAGAATTTCAAGTACTTCCACATAGATGGATAGTAGAGCGGACATTTGGATGGCTAGGTAGATATCGAAGGTTAAGTAAAGAATACGAAGGATTAACAGAATCAAGTCAAGCATTGATATATGCTGCCATGATCAGAATGATGATTAAAAGAATCGATAATATAAAAAATTGAAGAGAAGGAGAATAATTTTAAGACACGCTCTTATAATTACGATTTTTTAGAAACGGATTTCCTAAGTTTTCAAAGCAAATAGTAAAGTTTATTATATCGAATGTTTATTATTGCTGTTGGATCTTTCATCCAAAACTCTAGAACTAAGTTCGTTAGAGATTCAATATCACCAATTGAAGTTTAAAAAGTAGAAAACTCGATTGATCATTCGGAATTTGAAATACATAGACGCGATTTTGAGTTTTGCGATCGGCTCGCAATAAAAGAACTTGCTTCAAAATGTCTCCAATACCTCTGAACCAATATTTAGGAGTAGATAAACCAAGATCAATGGAAAGAAATGGAATATCTGCTTTTGGCCAAAAACATGAGTAGTCGGATTTTAATAACCAGCTCAAGAATAGAAATATAATAGAGTAGAAACTAGAAGGCGAATAAGCTATGGAAATAATCAAAATGGCTATGCGTATGATGAGAGTATACTTCATATTTGCAGTGCTAATTATAGCTACTTCATATATTGGAAATGAATACTTAGGGTTCGCACTTTTGTTAACTGTAATTATACTCAATGCGGATTTGCTTAAAGATTTAGTCAAAGCTAAAAAAGCTGAAAGCTAAAAATAGATCCTGATATTAATTCTCCAAATGAAGGCGAATCCATATTTAGAATCTTCTTAATCACTTCATCTCTCTCATTTTCAGTACACAAACATTGCAGAGCTGTGCGGCTAAATATGCGTTTAGGTGAATTATATGATGCGGCTATTCGTTTTTTTTGGGGTACTTTTTGCTTTATTTGGACTTTACTTAACTCAATACATTAATCAATATCGAGAGGCATATGGGCTTTGGGTACAGGAAATTGTATATAAAAAGGACACTAGAACTACTGGGATCAAAAAATCAGAATTATTTAGTAAAATTGAATCTCTTGCAAAAGAGTTATGCCAACTCGCAGATGCGATATCTTTTTTATTCACCATTCTCTGCTTCACTTTTCTTATAACAGCTAGTGCAACTATTTTGAATTTGAGATTAATCAACAGTAGTACTCAAAACAGTAGCGTCCCCAATGAAACAGCTTGCGCAGCGATTTTGAGATTACTCAACATTAGTACTCAAAATGATTGCGAATGTATGATGTTAATATTATCTTTAATCCTTTCTATAATTTTGTTCGGTTCATTACCAAGAATCTTAAGATATGCGAATATAAATATAATAAACCCCAGTAAGACGAGTAAAATCGATGAAAAATTATTTGATGTGTGGTATAAACACCGGTGTTTTGAACACAAAGACGATCCCTTTAGTTTAAAATTACAACCAAGAAGACTTTACGAAATACTTGCAAGGAAATACGAGAATGAAGAAAAAATAAATGGAAAAGATATTGAGATACCTAAGAATATAAAAAACAAAATGGAAAAAGAGGGATTATTTAAGAAGAAAAACTTTAATCCATAAATATGAGATTATCGAGTGGATTTTAAATTTTTGAGAACAGAATCTGGACTTCGAGTTTGGGACAACAAACGAAAGCAAAATCCGGACCTTCATACAATCAAATTGAAATCCTTACTAGATACCCAAGGTCTCAATTATAAAACCGATATTTTAAGACATGTCTGGAGCCAGCCATACTTCAAAAACCAGACCTTTGCCACAGCATTTAACAGTAAATTTACCATGCTCGCTGCTATCACAGGCTCTCCGAAAAAAGGAGCGCATGGAGACCTGAACAGGCATCTGGAATCCGTAACCCACTGCATCTTTGAGTTCATGGGGATGAAAGTGCTGCCTTCTTACATCATATATGAAGTGAGCAGCTTTTCAAAGGAAAAAGGGGCAGAAGAACTCGAGAAATATAGAAAGAGAATTTTGGAAATTTAAATCGAGAAGAAAACACCTGTATTTATTTTTTTGAGAATTCAGGACTGGAGCTCAGCCTGCACCTTGTACAACTTTCTAATAATATTTATATACACTATTTTTGCAAAAAGCTTTATTAACCGTTATGTATGTTCAAACATATCATTTAAATCCCATACAGGTGCGTGGAAAACCAGAAATAAAGTGGACACGGACCGGAAACAAAGAAATTGATACGAAAAACAGCATCAAGGGAAAAAAGGTATCAGAGGAAATAGAAACATAAAAATAAGGAATTTATGAAGGGAATTTTTGAGGCAAAACATGATAGACCTTTTTGAGCTTTACTTTTACGAAGACTGCCCCTATCAGGATGAAAGCGCAGAACTGCTCAGGCTTGAAGGCAGGGGAAAAATGAGGATTATATCGAGAGAAAACGGGATCTGTGCCTGCGCCGGCGACCTATCGGAATATTATGAAAGAAAAGGTCTGAAAAACCTTAATTACCTCAAAGATGGTCAGCCTTTCAAACCCGGGGATGCGATTATCGAAGCCGAGGGAGACCTCAAACTCCTTTTCAGGTTCTGGAGGGTTTCCCAGACATTCCTTACCCTCATGTGCGCCATTGCCACGAAAACAGCCTCTATGGTAAGCGCAGGCCGAAAGGCAAATCCTGACCTTATTATTGCAACAAGCCGAAAGACCCACCCCGGAGCCAGGATATTTGAACTTAAAGCCGTCAGGGCAGGCGGAGGGGACATCCACAGGAACTCCCTCAGCGATTCCATCCAGCTCAGCCAGAACCACCTGGAAGTTGCCGGGGAACTGGGAGAACTCAGAGCTATGAAAAAAATAGAAATCGAGCCCCGGTCGAGGGAAGAAGCCCTCAGGTACGCAATACATGCGGATATAATGCTCCTTGACCACCTGTCTCCGGCAGAAATGCAGAAGGTCGGGCCCGAACTTAAGAAGTTGAACCCGAAACTTGAACTTGCAGTGGGAGGAATCGAAGCAAAAAGAATCCCCGAATATGCCCCTCTAGTGGACATAATCGTCACAAGTGCTCCCTATTATGCAACTCCTCTTGACTTTACAACGAAGATCGAAAGACTGTAAGCTGAGAAAATAAAAGGTGGATGCATGTCAGAAAGCAAAAATTTACAGGAAACCGGGAAAAAAGAAGAAAACGGAATCCTGCTCGCCCTTATAAGTGCGCTCAAAAAAGACCTTGGACCTGCCCTTGAAGAAATCGAAGTAAAGGAAGTAAGGATAGGGCTCGCCTATACCGGAGTCCTGCTTTCCGAAAACTACGGAGGTGTTGCCTGCACCCCCCTTTACGAGTTTTCAGGCTGCCCTGCCCTTGGTTTTGCAGATACCCTGAAAGGCAAAACTACGGATAAACTGCTTGAACTTGTTCTGTCAGAAAACCCACTTGAAGCTGCAGTTGGAGTTGCAACTGCAAACGCGCTTTCCCACATGCTCTGTGACCTGAAGCCCGAAAACTTTCCTGTTTCAAGCATAGATATCCTTGACCTCATAAAACCTGAAGATAAAGTTGCGATGGTAGGCTATTTCGGGCCTCTCGTCCCGAGAATACTGAAAATAACCGATAAGCTTACAGTCCTTGAAAAGCGTGAAATCGAATTTCCTCAAACCATGACCCTGCCCTCGGAAAAAGCCAGAGAAATACTCCCTTCATCGGATGTGATAATTCTCAGTGCAAGCACCCTCGCCAACCGGACTTTTGATGAACTTCTTTCCCTCCGGGGTGCAGCAAGGGAAGTTGTCCTGCTCGGCCCAAGCGCGCCTCTCTATCCGGCACCGTTTTTTAGTAGAGGTATTACTGCAATAATGGGAACCCGAATTATTGACCCCTTAACAATGCTTACGGTGGTCAGTGAGGCGGGAGGAACGAAAAAGTTGCACAAGTGCTGCGGGGAGAAGGTAGCTTTCAGAAGAAAAGAACAAGAAGAAAATAAGTCTGCTTGAAATAAGAAAACGGGCAGGATCGATGTGATATGAAACCATCGATCTTATGCATTTATGTTATGAACGCTTGAAAACCAGTACCGATAAAAGCCCTAAAATAACCATTATTGAAGTGAAACCAGGCATTTGATTGGTTGTCTCATTACCAGTGATCTCTTCTTCATTACCTGATAAATTGGAATCATCAGCTTCATCAGGATATGGTCCATCAACTACTGCTATGTCTTCTGTTATGTATCCTATAAACTCAAAAACGACTGGAACGTCACTTATGCCTTCCTCCTCACAGCTTTCGTCTATTACCTGATATATTTCATCAATTAACGATTCATTTACTTTTTCGGAACTATATCCCTCGAAACCTACGTTTAAATATCCATTCATGTTGGGTCCGAAGCTGCTCACTGGGCCACCGAATTCAACAAAGTACGGCGTAATTCCTGTATCAGTAATATAAGGGTTAGAAAGTGCCCGTTTACACTGAACAAGTGAATCTATCCATTCCACTTTTTCACTGGCATCTGTGATTACAGGCATTGTTCCCCGAGTAGCTACACATAATGGATTCTTCTTAGCGTCTTCAAAAACCTGAGGCCCATAGTCCGGTAACGGAAGATCTTCCTCGTCCTGTGCCCACATAAAAACCACAGGAATATCACTTATTCCTTCCTGCTCTTCGCAGTAATTCTCTATTTTCTGATACATCTCGTCAATTCTTGAGTCATCTACTTCTTCTTTATATGCAGATCCCAATTCAATAATAAGTATATCACTGGCAGCAATGCTTGATATAGAACTGTCAAATTCTGAATATGATGGCCCTATTCGGTTAAGATTTAGCCAGCAATCTACAATTGAATTTTTCCACTCCTGATCAATTGTTTCCGGTATGGTTCCCCTGTAGGCTATGAACGAGGGATCGTTTGCGAATTCCGTAATAGAATCAGAGATTTCATTAGATTCGGAATCATTCAGTTCGCTATCATCTGCACTTGCAGAACCGGATAATAAAAAATAAATAAATAATGTAAGCATCAGCCATTTGACGATATTGCTTTTTTTGAACATTTAAATCAGACCTTTATTAGTTAATTCAGGGCTCTAACTCTTACTATTGCTTTAAATTAATCTCAAAATCAAGTACTTGCGAGTTTGTGAAAAATGGCATATTTAGAAATCTTAGTGTTCTATACTACTGACTTCAGAACTCAACTGCACAATTTCCTTAAATGAGATAGTGGTAGAGTACAAAATACTTTTTAAATTTTTTAATTATATACTTACTCGCTTAAACCGAGAAACTATGACTCAAAGACTACACAATTTTTTTGAGACCATATGGATTTAAATTAAGAATAAATTGGGAAGAGATTCATATTTATGAACGGAAAGAAAGATAGAACCGGGAAGCAATGAATATTAAAAAACAAATTTGAAGAAGCTTCAACCGCCAGAGAAACTTATATATAGGCATAAAAATAGAATTATTTAGTATATATTTACAGTTTTGAGTTATTTTGGGGAATAACTAAGAGAACTGATAGTGTAGCAATTTTAGAGTGCATGGGGAGAGGTAAAAAAGCAATATTTGGGGGTATAAAGAAAATATGGCGGTGGGACATGAAAAAAAAGGGTCTGAGATTTATGAAAAAAACAGGTCTGCGGAATATGAAAAAAAGATATTGAAACCAAAAAACGTATGGGAAGAGTTTTTTGCAGATAAGAGAAGTGGGGGTCACAGATCTTCAGCTGAAGAATTTCTTGCTATGGAGGCAAGGGAAAAATTATTCCATCTGGATGGTGGAAAAACCCTTCTTGACTTTGGGTGCGGAGCTGGAGAACTCCTGGTTTACTATGCGCCAGAATATGAAAAGACGATAGGAGTTGACTTTTCCCCGTCCATGCTTGAGGAAGCAAGCAAAAAAATAAAGGAAAGGAATTGTGAAAATATAACTTTAATTCTGGCTGACGACAAAACTGTCTGGGACAAGCTGGACTCTTCCTTTGACCGAATAAATGCAGCTGGAGTATTGCAGTACCTGACATATCAAGAAATTGATGATTTTATTTTCAATGCATCAAAATATATTAATAAAGAAGGAAAAATAGTATTGTTTGACATGCTGGACCCTCGCTTATACCCATTGTGGAAAATAGGGCTGTTTTCACAGGATAAAAGCTGTAGGAAAATATTAAGCAAAGTGGTTTGTGGGGTTAAAAATTCAATATCATCAAGCTTGAAAAACCGTCCGAGAGACATTTTGGGGTATTCCCATTATCCCAATAAAATTAAAAAAATTGCAAATAAAAATGGTTTTGAAATGATTTGTGTACAATCAATGTATTATGAATACAAATATCATGCAATAATATTTAGGAGTTAAACGGCTGTTCAGATGGAGATTGAATCAAACCTGCTTTCGGCAGATGAACGTAAAAATTCATTTTATTTTTTGTTGACGAGTAACATTCACTTTACCATCAGATATCGGAACTGAGTCATTCATCGCAGATAAAAATAATTATCTGTTTGCACGAGGCTTAAAATTGGACGGAATTGAAGTTAGAGAATTATTGCCATCCGAATACAAAGAATGGAATTTGCTTGTCGAAAAAGCTCAACCCGGTATACTCTTTCATACCAGTGAATGGCTTGAAATTTGCAGGGATGCCCTGTCAATAGATCTAAAAATCTACGGTTGTTTCAGAAACGGTGAGCTTGTAGGAGGATGCCCCCTTTTTGTTAAAAATATCAGGGGGATATTGAAAGTGGCAACTTCAACCTGTAGAATGACCAGCTACAGTGGGCCTCTTATAAAAGAGAGTGCCAGCTCTAAAGCAAGTAAACGTGTACAGGAAACTCATGATATCCTCAATCCCCTCAGGGAATTTCTCTGCAAGCAGGGATTTGACAGCATTCGTCTTACGTTCGCTCCAGGCTTTGAGGATATAAGACCGTTTACGTGGAATGGATGGGATTCCGCCGTGCATTATACACATTATCTGGATCTGAAAGAAAACATAGACAGCAACCTTTCAAGGGAAAGACAGGTGGAACTTAAAACCGCAACTGAGGCAGGACTTAAAACCAGGGCATTGAATGACCCTGAAACTTATTACCGTCTGCTTTCACTGGCCTATGAAAAGCAGAATTTAGAGCCCCCCTTGCCCAGAGGTTTCTATGAAAGAGTATTTAAGCTAATTCAGGAAAAAGACATTGGATACATGTTTGTCTCAGAGACTCCTGAGGGTGAAGCTGTTGCAGCTCACTTAAATCTGTACGGAAAGAAATGCGCTGTAATCTGGACCTCAGCCCTGAACCCTGATTTTGATCGTTTGGGCACCATTGCTCTTCTGTATTATAATGAATTTCTTGACCTGAAGTCCCGAGACTTCAAATACATGAACGTAATGGCAGCAAATATTCCTGCATTTGTGGATTTTATTATGGGCTTTTCTCCTGAGCTAATTCCATACTATAGTGTGACCCTGGAGAGCAAAAAATATTCAATCGCGAAAACCTTATACAAAACCACTCATAAGGAAACTTATTGATAGAATACGAAGTTTCTTTAAAAAATACAAAAGTAAGGATTTTGACTCCGTTCCAAAATCCAGTGATTTTTTCATTTTTTGATTGAAATATCGAATTTTGGTGGAAGATCTTGTGGAAAGCAAAATTAGTATTAAAAATTGCATTACTACCTGAAAAAATGAGCTTGAAGACACATTGACCTTAGAAGTTGCAAACAACATTCGTCATCTGCAACTCCTGATCATTTGTATACTTCAGTGTTCAAACTACTTAATCCAAATTTCTTATTCAATGTAGTACGTGACCTGTACTGACATTGAAACGGTAGACTCGCCTGGCTGAATAGGAGTGGAAGCTGCCCCTGCGCTCTTTGCTTCTGTTGCCATATCGTATTCGTAATATACTCTGGAACCGCTGTTTTCACTTACAGATGAAGTCTGCACACCAGTAATCTCAACCCCCAGGCTCTTAGCAAGCGTAGTGGCTTTTGATGATGCATCAGCTACTGCTTCATTCATCAGGTCTTCACGAAGCTGCTTTTGCATGTCATCAGATACTGAGAAAGAAATGCGTCCAATATCATTAGCTCCGGCGGCTGTGGACCTGTCAATGATCTCACTCAGGTTGTCGAGCTTTGTGGTTGTGATCTGCACACTGTTGGATGCAGAGTAACCTGTGATTGTTTGTGCGGCATCATAGTTGTATACAGGGGACACGGAAACATATGAAGTCTTTATTTCCTTGTCCTGCAATCCCATTGCTTTGAGTTCTGCTATTACAGCGCTCATAAGGGCTGCATTTTCATCGGATGCTTCCTTTGCAGTTGCAGACTGAACTACAACACCTATGCTCAATGTTGCTGTGTCAGGGACAACTTTCTGTTCAGAATACCCACTCATGGAAATAGTATTTTCCGTATCCTTTTCAGACCCACTCTGTGAAGTGGAGTATATCGTTGCTGCCATCAGCACCAGAACAACTGATAGCGCAATGATAACGTAATAAGATTTATCGTTTTTATTTTCCTGTGACATTTTCACATACTCCCTGTTCAATGCTTTATTAACTGGCGATTCAGCTAATTCTAACAAGCCATAAATGTACGCACACATATTAAAGAATTACTTAAACTTCAACTACGGTCGCAGTTATGATAATCACATGATATTGCAGGAAAAATTGTGTCCACAGGAAACTGAAAAGAGAAAAAAGGTGAGAGCTTTATATCACTCTCACGTCATCTGTTTGTTTTGCACTATCCTTTAACTGAGAATCCGTGAAAACAGACTTAACTTACTTCCTTGCTTTGATCTTAGCAAAGAGCTGTTTTAAGGTATCTTCGTTGCTCTTCGTAAATTCGAAGGGCGAGGTTGTGAAAGGTTCGAAGTGTACTGCCACGTCGTCGAGCCTGTAGAAGGTTCCGTCACATTCCATGGCATCAAGGACTCCGGGAAGTACAACATCCGAAGCAGCTGTACTCGGGCAGGGAGCAATGTCCAGACAGACCAGGGGGATTTCGGCAAGATAGGAAGCACAGTCCGCAGGGATGTGGCAGACAAGGTCGGCGCACATCACAAAAGCTGCATCCACGTCCTTTTCCCGCAGAACGTCCACGGTTGTAAATTCCCCGGGGTTGTAGCGCGGATATCCGCGTGTGAAGTCAAGCCCGAAGGGGTAGCCGTACATGTAAGAGGCGACCTGGTTAAAGCCTGCCACGTTGCAGTGGCCGCGGAGTGCGCCCAGGGTGAACTTGGAATAGTTGTTCAGCTCCTTTACCAGATTCATGGCAATTTCGGCATTCCTGTGCTTTCCAATTGAAGAAGAAAGCCCGAGCCCCACTGAGATGGCTCCGAAGTTGCAGTTCTTCATCATGTCAAGCATCTCTTCCATCACTGAGATGGGGATACCTGTGACCTCTTCAACCGACGGGTGAGGAGTTTTTCCATGGAGCATGGTCAGGAGGGCACTGGCCAGTTCGTAATCAGAGTTAGGTTTGAGCTGAATGTGCAGGTCTGAAGCCTCTGCCGTGGGAGTCTTTCTCGGGTCGATGGTGATGACTGTCCTGTCGAAACGCCCGCGTTTGGTCCAGTAACCTCTCGGGAAAACCCCATACCTGGACATCTGCCGCGGCATGGACTCAAGAGGATTTGTTCCCCAGTAGATGATAAGGTCGCCCCTGTTTTTCTTCTGCCCTTCCGTTGCGCCGACTTTTCCGGATTCCTGGATTCCCATGGCTGTTGGCCCGTGGCAGATTGTTGCATTGGAGTCAACAATCGCACCCAGGTATTCCCCTATCTTGAGCCCGACTTCATGCGCTTCACAGGAGGTTTCGCTGCCCATGAAAAGCAGGGGTCTCTTTGCCGAAACAAGAATATCAGCAGCTTTTTCAAGAGCTTCATCCCAGGCTGCAGGGGTCAGTTTTCCTTCGCCTTTTATAAGGGGCTGCCTGAGCCTGTGGGAACTTACAACTTCCTTGAACTTGGCGTTTCCCATCTTACATGCATTTTTAGCTTCAATCTTTCCGTCTCCGAACTCGACCTGGATATCGTCACAGGACGCCCCGCAGACCGGACAGACTATGTTTTTGTAAATCATACTCACTGCCCTCCCATATACACTTTCAGCACTACATCTTCGGCGCTCAGGACCTCTTCTTCCGTGGGCTCAACCTGCACGGGGGCACCTTTGTAGAGGGGAGAGCCCGTAGAAAGGGTGTCCGGGTCGATGATAACATTGGACCAGATAGCCCTTGGCATGAACACATGCCCCGGACAAACTGAATCCGTACATTTCGTATAGACCACGACAGAATGCTTTCCATTCCGGCTTGTAACCTTCACTTTTTCAGGGGAGCAGAGGGACCCGAAATCCACAGGGGAAAGCCAGCAGGATGCGCATTCCATGGTGTAATCGTCCGTGAACTTGTCCCCGCCTTTGGCAAGCCTGCCTTCATCAATCGTACTTCCGGTAATGAGTAATACTTCCATGCTTCTCACCTCAGAGTTCCGGATTTGCATTTGCAGCCGCGTAGAGCACTCCTTTTGCCCGCTTGCTGATCGCATAGTCCCCGGTGAACTTCTTGAATTCTCCTGTTAGCTCAACCCCACCCTGGGTGAGTCCGTCTACCATACCTGTATATTCGAAACCCGGAGTGAAGCGTTCGATTAACCCCCCGACAACTATGGTACCGGCTGCCATTTCGGCGCCAACGCCGCGAAGAGCTCTGCCCTTCACAACGATGACCCCGCCATTCTGGCGAATCCCGCAGAAGCCTTCAACATTGCCTTCCACCAGAATTTCTCCGCCGTCCATACCGCCTCCGAGCTGGTGCCGCGCCGAGCCTTCGATCACTATGCGGCCGCCTTTCATGCCGTGCCATTTACCTCTGTAAGCACAGCCAACATGGTCTCCGGCATTGCCTTTGATATGCAGGAGCCCGCCCAGCATTTCCATGCCTGCCCAGGAATCCGCATCTCCGGATACGAGAATCTCGCCTCCTTTCATCCCTGACCCTACATGCATGCCTGCAGAACCTTCAATTTCAATTTTTCCTGCACTCATGCCTTCTCCGATCCTTTTGACCCTCATTACGTCGCCTTTTATGCGGATCAGAGTCTCAGCTGCAGAGCTGCCTCCATTACCTTTAACTTCAAAAAAATCGGAAAGAGGGTAGGTCTTTGGCCCCTGCCAGATGGGTAGGCTTCCGATTTCTTCGGCATTTTTATCTGCAAAGGAGTCAGGAGTTATGACATCTGCCTCCAGTTTAATGTCGATCTCTCTCTTAAGAATAAGAATTACTTCTGACATCACTTCACCTCTCAGCATTAACCTTTATAGGAGTCGGATTTTCCAGATACTTTTCCGGAGTCGGGTAGTTGGCAAAGCCCAGGGTATAGTACCTGAACCACTCCTTAACGTCGGCCAACATCTCCTTTTCCCGTTCGTCTTCTACGTGCACTTCGGAATAATAAGTCCGTTTTTCGGGAACAGCGACGATTTCTCCTTTAACAGCCACAATTTCCCCGCCCTTCACGGTGTATTCTGCTTTCCTGAAGGTCCTGATGAGAGCCTCGTAATTGTTCGGGTCAAGCTGCTGCGGGTTTATGTTATAGACTGTAACATCCCCGTCTGCGCCCACGCCAAGAGAACCTTTCCTGTGAGCCATGCCAATTGTCTTAGCAGGGTTAGCTCTGGTCAGTATCGCAAGGTCATAGAGGGAAAGTTCCCGATTTACGCCTCCGAGTGCACTCCTGTCATTTGCCCACTTGTGGCATTCACTGAAAGTCTGTTTCCGGAAAGCCTCGGACATGAGCCAGGTCATGACCTCAGGATATTTCGTAAACGGCCCGCCGTTGGGACTGTCTGTAGTCATGATGGTCTTCCAGGGGTCGTTGATAAGCAGGAGACATTCAAGTCCCATTGCCCACTGCAAACTGTGTACCGGGTTGGACTTTAGGTAAGTAAAGGGAATGACACCTGACCCACACTCCATCTCAACATCAGTATTCGACCACTTGTTTCCTGTAAGCGTGTAAAGGTCGTGAATAGCAGGTCCGTCTCCGGTCATGACAGTGGCTTCTCCGAAGGGCGTACATCCACTGTCGATTACTACGTGGTCTTTGTTGTTGATGTAGTCAGCAATGTCTTTAACACCGGATTCGCAGTCTGCCCAGGTGGTGCCTGCAAAACTGTTGAACATCAGGTGGGTGAGGTATACGGAACGGTCCCTTGAAGGGTCCATTTTGGTTTCCGCCCATTCAACGTCCATGTTCTGTCTGGTCTTTACTCCATCAGGAATTTTCAGGGAATCTTTGGTAACTGCATAACAGCCGGGGTGTCCCAGGTTGTTGGCATGCAGGTGGACAGGCATTGGCATTCCAAGGCGTTCGTTGATCTCGGTAAGCCCTTTTATGACCTCCCTGGGGGTAATTTCGAAATGGATGTTAGCCTCATCAAGCGAACTTACGTTTTTGCCCCAGCCCCAGTTTTCAACTCCGGCAGGGTTGACGCATTTGATCCCATAGGTCTTGTGAGTCTTCATCATCCAGGCAACATAAGCCGCAGCCTTTTCTATGTCCCCATCCCGGAGGTAACGCATTAAGAAAAAGTTGTTTCCGAGCACTAGATACCCGCCCATGTCAAGAAGTGGAGTTGCCTTCATCTCTTCATGGGTGTGGCGGGCTTCAATAGGAGGGACTGCAGCTTCAAAGACAGTTGTGTAACCCATTGCTGCATAATCGTACCCCTGTTTGTAGACCGAGGGGACAGTGTAACCTGAACCCGAATGGGTTAGTGAAGTTTTCTGGAGAGTCGCCTTATAATGGTCTTCGGGACGCATCGACCTGCCAGCGTTAACCTTTGCCCCGGCCACGTGAGAATGAGAGTCAACTCCTCCGGGCATGACCGTCATTCCTGAAGCATCAATGACCTTTGAATTTATCAGTTCGGCCGCAGAAAGTTCTTTTACAACTTTTCCGTCCCTGACGAAGACATCCATTCTCTCCCCTTTTATTTCGTTAAGGGGATCAAAGACGTATCCGTTCTTGATTGCAATTGTTCCTGCCATTTATTCCACCTCTTTTTTCACAAGCCGGATCGCATTAACAGGACAGATAAGGGCACAGGCTCCGTCTGCTCCGCAGAGGTCCTGGTTTACGACTGAAATAATTCCGTTCTTAACCCCAAGGAGAGCTTTTTCATCCATGTTGTTAAGGTGCCCTGCAGCAAGTTCACGGTTATTGAGAGCATTTACCGGACAGACAATCACACAGTTTCCGCAACCCAGGCAAGCAGCTTCATCCGTTTCCAGGCAGGTACGGAGCAGAGCCTCCGGAACAGGGGCTTCAAGTATCTTTTTCTCGAGGGGGCCCTTTTTCTCAACATCCGGCAGAATTGCGGTTTTTCTAACATCAATGGCCTCCACAGGACAGGAAACCGCGCAGGCCCCGCAGTAAATGCAGGCATCAGGTCTGTGCGTAATCTTTTCGACTATTTCCCCGGGTTTAGCCTTTTTATTGAAAATAGCATTTGCAGGACATACTTCCACACAGGTATGGCAGGTCTGACAGACAGTCTCATCCCGGGTCCAGCGTCCTTCAAAGGGTTTTTCCACGGAAATAGCATTCACAGGACAGACTGCAGCACACCAGCCGCAGTGGATACAGCACTCCGAATCAATGTGGGTCTTTCCGACCAGCTTCAGGCTCCCATCAGTTGAAATCTCCCTTGTGACCTCAATACAGCCTCTGGGACAGATATCTTCACAAAGCCCGCAGTGGACGCAGCTTTCATTTACTGACGTCGGCCTCATGGACCTGGAAATATAGGACATGTCAGTGAGGGGTTTTCCTTCCTGCTTCAATTCAAGAGCGCCTGTGGGACAAACTTTCGCACAAATTCCACAGACAATGCAGTCTTCACTCTCTTTCATTCCCAGGAAATCAGCATCCAGGAGCCCTCTTGCTATAGCTCCCACAGCCCCTACAGCCAGGGTGCCTTTAGGGCATGCCTGTACACAGGTCCCGCAGCCAATGCATTTTTCAGGCTTATAGACCAGCTGCCTATCTTTTTTTTCGGAAAAGACAGACAATCGCATATCATCTTGCATTTTGATTACCTCTCAACGTTATTCTGTGCATCCGCCGCACAGCAGCTCATTATCGTGTTGAATAAACATTTCACCGCAATTTTTACAGCACTGTATCCGCTTTTTCTTCCGGACCGGAACTTCCAGGTCCATAGATTTCCAGGAATACACCTTTTCTCCTGCAGCCAGGAGGATGGGTACAACCTCTTCATGGGGAAGCTTTTCAGTGTTCAGGTACCAGGCGTGGAGTTTGGGATAGTCCTTTGTCTTCTCAGTGTCGAGGATGATTCGGACACCTTTTATGCTGTGCATTCCTTCAGGCGCCTGTTTGTTTACCGTGACCGCCATCTTCCCCAGGTTCCTGATCTTCAACCCGTTGTTCCCGATGGTAGCTCCGGCAAGGATCTGGAAGGGGTCAGGCATGCAGCTTTTTGTTTCGCAGGTCACGTATATGCGCTCCCCGTCCAGGACATCGAGCTCCCGTCTTGCGATATTGAGCATCTGAATGCCGATTAACGCCCCGGAGGTCAGGAAGCCGTGAAAGGGGACGACCTTTTCAATCTGTGAAAGCAGCTCAGGATCCTTTACCTGTTTCAGGATCGCCTCCATGTTGTGTTTCTCTTGATCTGAATTCTTATGCAATGTGTACACCGCCGTAGGTTTCGCCGTTATGTTTAAATAAACATAACGCCAAAGATGTTGAATGCAGACAGGATAAATGTAATACAGCCAGCATATTTGAAGGAATCGCATTATGTAGATTTCAACATAACGCAGAAGGATACACTGTATTTATAGGTAACTTTTTCACAGAAATTCATTAATTTATGTTATAATTCAGGGGCAAGATTTCAATACAAGGGACAGAACCCCTCATAATTGGCCGGTCATAGAAAAAAACACCAGCCAGAACTCTACAGCTTCCCGATATGTAAAGCTCAACATATCTATAAAAACGGAAGACTGGACTCTTGCGCTCAAAATATATAAACCACTATTTTATAAAATTATCGATGGAAAAGGGATTTTCCTTCAAAAATAGAACAAAGGCGAAAAATTCGATTTCTAAAAAGCCAGTTCTCCCCGGGAAACAAAAAGATGTTATTATTTAGGAGCAAACAGACTGAAATCTTCAGGCACTTCTTATTCTGCGCCCCGACCTGGCCGGAGCCATTGGGATTCGACCAGATGAAGACATAAACTTCAACCACACTGGAAAAATCAAGTATAAAAATATCAACACTTCAGGAGAAGGTGAACTTTCGTATCCAAGCTCCAGATTATTACATGCAATATTCCCACATTTACTTAAGTTGCCCGTTCTCTGATTCAATCCATATTTTAATCCACAACTTAGACTCTTTTTCTGGAAACGTTCGTTGGGAAAGGAAAATAAAAGAGGATTTGGTACTATCAATTAATGTCAATTACTGGCCATAGCTTTTGTTTAATCACTCGGCGAGTTTGACAATAGCTGCTCTTTCAGCAAGAACATTCCTGCCTTTGCGGTCAATAACCATCAGGGTAATTTCAGTGCCTGCTTTGAAACCATAATTATCAGAAGTGTTATCGTCCCCATCCACACTTGCTTTTACGCTGGATTCTACGGTTCCCACTGCACTGTCCTGCCCACATAGCACAAGCCTTTCCCCGACATCCCATGAGCCGTCTTCAAGAGTATCCCTGTTGTGAACAACATAGCATGTGGAATTTTTTCCTCCAGGACTCAAATCCAAGTAGAGGATGGAGAGAGTCCCACTGAGGGAACTTCCCCCATGTCCAGGAATGCCCTGGTAGGAATTTCCATTTCCAGAAATCCTTATCGATATAGAGTCTAATGGAAGGGGATCTCCTCCTTCATGAATGAGGACAATCTGATTTTCTTCAAGCCTGGCTCTCTCAGCCGTTGGTCCAACACCGTAAAGCCCTCCTTCGCAGGATTCAAGAGTAATTTTTGCAAAAGGAGGCTGAAAATTTGTCCTGCCTTCGGAGAGATTAATGCTGCTAGCAACTGCCCCCACAAGCACAAAAACGATTAGAAGAAGGAGCAGGGAACCGATAACAGGAGAGAGACCTTCCGGTGCAGACTTTAAGAAATAAAAGAATTTATGCCGGAGATTTCCCCACGCCTTCATCATGAATATAATATGTAAAACTTGAATAAATAAGTTATTACTTGTTTAAAAATCGTCGAGGATTTAAAACAAAACCTGGAAAAAAATGAGGAGAAGATTTGTCCCGGGTTATTTCTTTTTCCGACGTGCTTTTTCCTCATATTCCTTTTCGAGTTCGAAAATATCCCGAACGCTTTCCAGTTCTTTTTTGCTCCTGGAATAACGCGAAAGTACCGTAGCAACCCCGAATAACAGAGCTATAATTGCGGCGAAGAAATACATGGGCGCTGATTCAGCATAGTATTTAACCTGAATAGCCTCTTCCCGTGCTCCCATCCTGGAAGAGATCCACAGGAGAGTCTGCCTTCCTTCCTCATCGAAGCTTGTGTCATAAGGTTCAGGCCTTGCTATCCCGAATACCCTGTTACCTGTAGCAAAACCCTTTGGAAGAACCACACGGATAAACTCGGAGTCAGGTTTCATAAAGGCAAAACTCTGAGTTCCGGGCGTATCAAGGGTGTATGCAATAAAACCCGTAACAGGTTCTTCAAATTCAAGGTTTATTACCTTCATATTCCGGGTAATTTCCTGCGTAAGAGTATAATTGATATCCGAAACGTTGCTGCTGTTTGAAAGCCTCATAAAAGTTTTTGAACTTGCTACAGTTTCGTTTGCAGGTTCCGCCAGAAGCACGAGATTTTTAATGGGGTCTTCATTAGAACCTCCACCAAGGGAATCAGGCGGAAAAATTTCAAGCTTGCTGCTATTTATGACGAGCTGGACGACCTGCACCTCTGTGTTGTCTCCCAGAATATAATATGTGGTGGTATTTGCTGGAATTTCATTATCCCACTCATCCAGAAAAACCTCATATTCATAATTGGAGATATTGCCAGGCTCATCCAGAATGATCTCCTTTTTTTGGTCAATACAGCCCGACATGAAGACCACCAGCAGGGCAAGGAGCATAAATATACTTTTTGTTCTCATTTTCACGGAAGAATTCTCCCTTGGGCTTGAAGCGATCTCTTTTCAGCCTGCAGCAATTTTCCTTTTATTTAGAGCGAAGCTTGCAGGATCTGTAACAGGTCAGCCTTTATCCTATGCTCTCTCTTCTTAATAAACAAAACGGATAACCTGTCAGAAGAAAAACACAAAATAGCTCCGGTTTAGCTAACAGAAAAGTAAAACTCATTGCATAAAAATAAAAATAGGAATAGCCACAATAAAAATAGCAATCAAAGCTCAAGTTCAGGTTTTTGATTCTCCTGAAGAACTCAGATACCTTTCTACCATAGGCCAGTCAATTTTTTTGATATATTTTGCCTGAAGTTTGGAAACGTAAAGAATATTGCTGCCAACAAGGATTTTCAGGTCAGAGGGTTTGGAAGAGGATTCCCCAAGCGGGAGAAGCACAGGCCCCTCCGGAGAAGTGGAAAGCCTGAAGTCC
The DNA here is from genome assembly GCF_000979295.1 of Methanosarcina sp. 1.H.T.1A.1. Taxonomy (NCBI): domain Archaea; kingdom Methanobacteriati; phylum Methanobacteriota; class Methanomicrobia; order Methanosarcinales; family Methanosarcinaceae; genus Methanosarcina; species Methanosarcina sp. 1.H.T.1A.1. Next base: position 21,296 of record NZ_JJQY01000003.1, read on the forward strand.
TGCTCGCTCTTCCTGATGTAAGCCCTGACTTTTTCATCAATTGAAAACACCGGAATCATATAATGCACCGTGCAGAAATTGTCCGGGGAAGATAAATAGTTACAGGGTATCGGATCTGGAGAAAAACCAGAAACTTTACATTGGCAAAAAGAAACTTTACATTGACAAAAAGAAACTCCGAAACTCAGAAGCTGCCGGGCAGTTTTAAATTTGATGAAAGCAATTTAGAACGAAGATAACATGATGATGAAAGACAAAGGAAAACTTGTAATCTGGCCTGTATACATTGACCAGACTAAATCCAGAAGCAATGGAAGGATAATCTCTCGAAAAAATGCCGTAAAGGAGCCGCATCTGAATGAGATTAAGGAAGCTGCCAGGCAGCTGGGCCTGAACCCTGAAGTAGAGCCTGAAAAAGCCTATCCAAAATCCTGGTGGGAAGTCAGCGGGAGAGTGCTCGTGGATGATAAGGGTCCAAAATCCGTTATTGCAAAGCAGATCTCTTTGTCAATAAGAAAGATGAGAGGGCAGGAAATCCCTTCTAAAGCGTAAACTCACAGGCTGACACCTTTATGGCAGGGAAAGAGCACCCTTAGGGAAAGCCTCATCCATATTCGGGAAATATGCCGGATATTCTTGAGATTTAAAAAGAACGTTTATATCATTTGGATACAAACCCTGCATACATGTCCGAAAACAATAAAAAAATACTGCCTGTCATAAACAACAGTTCAGGTAATATCAAAAAAAGTGTTAAGAGCCCCTATCAAGAAGTCAAGCTGGGATGCGGGTGTGACTCTGCTTCCTGTGGTGGCTGTGCCGGATCCCTGGGGATGAAGGCAGGTTCCGGAAAAGACGTAGTATACAGAAACGTATTCTCGTATCTAATGATCGTAAGCGTTATTCTCCTTGTAACTTATATTGTGAAACAACTTCTAACTTCGATACTAACTTGAATCCGGTTCAGGAAGAAGCAGCCGGAAACAATAAGTCCAACCTTTTTATTTCAACCTTTTATAGGGGTGCCTCATTTCCTTTCCACAGTGCTCGCAGGATACGACAATAAACCCTCCTTTCAATCTGTAACGGGCATTGTGTCCAGGCATAAGGAACGCATAACAGTGTTTGCAGATCCTGCTTTTAATTTCCCCTGGAATGCTAATCCTGTTCCTCATAGAGATATTTCGTATGAGCTGCACGTAACGCCTGCTGCGCTCAGGGTTTTCTGGAAACTCAGCTTTCGCAAGCTCAAAAAGCCGCCACATACGCTGGACTGCTATATTCAGAATAAGGTTTTTCTGCTTTTTTCTAGCTACTTTAGGCATTGATAGACCGATCCTTTTTTTCTGATCAAGGAGTCCTGTTTCAGCCCTTCTCAAAAAGCGAAATCAGGAATCAAGAATAATCACGTTAATATCTGGATTCTTGCTGTGTACAAGGGCTTTAAACCTTTCGGGGTCTCCGTCCATTCCTTCTGAATACCCGTAGTGCATGGGAATAACAAACCTCGGAGAGATAACTGCTACTGCGCTGGCAGCTTCTTCTTCATCCATGGTATATGTACCCCCGATGGGCAGAAGAGCTATATCGGCACTGAAAGTCTCCATCTCCGGGAAGAAGTCGCAGTCGCCTGCATGGTAGATCCTCAAACCTCCAAGTTCTATGATATACCCCACTCCAAGGCCCCTGGGATGGTAGGGTTTATCAAGGTTATAGGCTGGGACCACCTCAATCCGAACCCCTTTGATCTCAAGCCCGTCAGCCAGGATATCCCCTTCAGCAACCCTCCGGGCATCACCTCTGAACTCAAGGGAACAGCTCTCAGGGATCAATGTGGTTGTGTCAGACCTCCGGACTTTCCGAATATCCGCAGGGCTGCAGTGGTCAAAGTGCTCATGTGTAATGAGAAGAATATCTGCCTTGTCATCAAAAGTCGGTTCTGCACCGATCTGATACGGGTCGATATAGATTTTTTTGCCATCCCCTTCAAGCAGAAAACCGGAATTTCCGAACCATTGAATACTAACGCCTTCAATTTTTACACTATTCATATTATACACCTGCTTAACTCTGTTCCCTGCATCTGTGAAAAGAGCCCTGTTAGAGAACTCTACTTTCAGCTCATATTAGATCATATTAGATCATATTAAATCATATTAATAGTAGCCAAATAATAGTATCCGAAAGTATGAACGTCTTTAGATCGGCAACATGTTAAGGTTCTTAAACAGAGTTAAGATCTTTTTTAATGAAACTCGGCTCAAGCACCCTGTTATAGATCATTTTTTGCAGGTAGCAAACGACTGGCAACTTGATTACGACTGCTTCTCTTTTGTTTCCTGCACTGTGGACTCCTATTGATTCTTTTCCATCCGCTATCATGAAGAATTGTTCATCATACTGGAGCCCATCAATTACAATATTATTCATGAAGTCCGAGAATTCTTTTGTAGTCTCTCTAAACTCAAACGGCAGCAATTTGAACCTGTCCAGTTCATTCACAATAAAGGTTAATCGACAAGTTTTTTCCAATTTTTTAAGATCTGCCTCAAATTCCTGCAAGAACTCGGGGCTGGATGCAAAAACAATCAGCTCTTCCTTTACTCCACTGAGAATTTCACGGATTCTATTTTTTATTCCCCACTCACTCTGGATACACCAGACAGGAGATGTTTTAGGAAGTTCATAACTCAATTCATTGAGTTGGTCAAGCGCCTCGATTGCGCAGTTGATGAATTCATCTTTTATCTTGCCTATTACCTGCTTAGGGTCAACTGCACGAAAATAGGTTGGAGAGCCCTGGCGGACTTCCAGATAACCCTTCTTTGCCAGCACTTTAAGAACTTCGTATATCTTGGCTCTTGGCACATTGGTGAGTTCATGGACTTCCCTGGCCGTAGCCTCCCTCAAACTGACAACCCCCACGTAGGCTTTTGCCTCGTTTTCAGTTAGCCCTAGCCTCTCCAAATTATGAATTAACTGAGGATTAAGTTGTGAAAACATTTGTTACCCCTAAAGTAACAATAGATTTAAATCTTTTCTATATCTATAAGCCAGCAAATCTATGAGACTTAAGAACTGATCAAACAGTATAAAAAGGATAGAAATGTAATAATAACAAACCTTGGATGGGGAACCTCCAGCCCAAAGGAAAGCCCGACAGGTTGAAGATGTGAATCCAGGTTCCTAAATGAGACTTCATGTTAAAAATTATGAGAGGAATCAAATATTAAAAAATCTTTTGAAAAACTGGGGTTTATTATTCAGAATAACCGTTTTTCCGTACTCCTGATAGCTTTTCTGTTCATAATCATATCAATGCAGGGAGCACAGCTAATAGAGATGAAAGCAGGAACGGAAACCTTTGTCGGGAAAGACTCTCCTCTCTACCAGAACTACGATCACCTTTATCAGAATATTTTTCAGACACAGTCTATTGTTGTAATGGTAGAGGGCAACGAGGTGAGAAATGCTGACCTGATGGAGGCTGTGGACAGGTTAGAACATCAGCTTGCGGCAACGGATGGAGTGATTGAGACTACAAGCCCTGCCTCCCTTATCAAAACGATCAACTACAAGACAACAGGGAGGTATGAACTTCCCAAACCCAATGAAGAAATAGAAGCTATCATAGACGGAAATCCGTCTATATTCAGTCAAATTATCCCTGACAATACCCATATGTTGATATCGGTAGTAATGGCCGGATCAGCCAATGACAAAACTCAGCAGGATATCCTTACTGCTACTGAAGATGCAGTCCCATTTGCGGAATTTCCACCTTCTTACAATATTATCGTTACAGGTGACCCGGCATTCCAAATCTCCATGAACAAAGAAATGAATTCCAGCATGGGTGTACTTTTAGGGCTTTCAGCTATTTTCATGGTTATTGTACTACTCCTGGTGTTCAGACATGTCCGCTGGTGTCTTCTTCCTCTGCCAGTAGTTCTTCTAGGAATTGTTTACACATTCGGAGCTATGGGTTATGTAGGGATTCCCATGTCCATGGTTTCAATGTCTGCGTTCCCGATCCTCATAGGCGTAGGGATCGACTATGCCATCCAGTTCCATAACAGACTTGAAGAAGAACTGCAGGAAAAAGGGAACAAAACAAGAGCAGTTATAGAAACCGTAAAGCACACCGGACCTGCAGTCCTCATCGCCCTGGTAATGACAGCCCTTGGCTTTTTCTCCCTTTTCACCTCCACGGTGCCAATGATCCAGGACTTTGGAAAACTTCTCCTGATAGGCATTGCTATGTGTTACCTCTCTTCCATATTTGTAGGAGTTGTAACGATTTCAATATTTGATAACTATTCAGATAAAAACCCCTTGAGGAAAGTCGCAAATAAGATTAAACCTGCAAATTCGAGAAAACAGAAAAAGCCTGAGGGAGAGAACGGAAGCGACCATCTAATCGGAGATCTTCTCCAGAAAACCACAGATCTGACGATCAAGTATGATGTTATCGTACTGGGGATAGCATGCTTACTCTGCTTTAGCGGCCTCTACCTTGATCAGTCCGTACCTATCCAGACTGACGTTCAAGAATTTGTACCCCAGGATATGCCTTCCCTTGTGGATCTCAAACACATGGGAGATATCATGGGCGGAAGCGACGAATTAAACCTTATAATAAAAGTTGATGATACAGCCAACCCTGATGTCTTGAAATGGATTGACCAGTTTTCCGAACATGAGGTGGCAACCAGTAGCCATATTTACAGCGCTTCAAGTATCGTATCTCTCGTAAAAGAAAGGAATGGGGGAGTGATTCCTGACACCAGCCAGGAGATAGAGGATATTTATTCCGAAATCCCTGAAGCGCAGAAGAACCGCTATATGTACGGAAAAAACATGCTCCTCCTGAACTTCAATATAGGGAATGCGGTTGCAGACATCAAGGTAATGGGTATTAAAGAACTTACAACCATCGTTAAGCAGGATATGCAGTGGATGCCAGCTCCCCCGGGTATCACGGCCACGATTACCGGAAACTCGGTCGTCTTTATAGAGGTCATTACTGCTCTTACCAGTGGAAGGATAGCAATGACTTTCCTCGGCCTTGTCCTCGTACTCGCAGGGCTTTATATTGTTTACAGAGACTGGGTGAAAGCTCTGGTCCCTATAATTCCAATGGTCATAGTTATCGGCTGGTCAGGAGGGGTCATGAGTTATCTTAACATCAGCTACACTCCTCTAACAGCAACTCTGGGAGCGTTGATCTTAGGAGTAGGGTCCGAATATGCGGTCCTCATGATGGAACGTTACTTTGAAGAAAAGGATAAAGGGCAAAGTCCTATGGAAGCAATCCATATGGCCAGTTCCAAAATAGGAAGTGCAATCGTTGCTTCAGGAGCAACTACCGTATTTGGGTTTATGGCCCTGCTGGCTTCTCCTTTCCCCATGATAGCCGACTTCGGTATGGTTACGGTTATCGATGTCGTGCTGGCTCTCCTGGCAACCTTTGTGGTCTTCCCACCACTGATAGTTTTCCTTGATACCTGGAGGGATAGGAGAAAAGGAGCTCGGACGACAGAAAAAGAAACAGAGATAAAAAAACAAATTCAGGGGGCCGAGATATGACACAAGTGCCCATAAAAAAATTAAGGCAAAAAATGATTAAAAAAGTTACTACGTTTGCGTTAATTCTATTACTAGTATCAGTGACTGCACTTCCAGCCCTCGGAAACGATGACGATGACGAAACGAACTTCATTATCCCAGACCATGGGTACACCGTAGACTATTACAGGAGTTACGGGGAACCGGTCATGCAGGTATCAATCACAGGAGACCCTGAGTTCAGCAGGGGAGAAACTGCCGATCTGAAGGTAAAAATCGCAAATCGTGGAGTTATAGATGGTTTTCAGAGGCTGAACGTAAACCAGAAAAGAATAAACGATTCCATGGAGGAAACGATTGCACTGGAAGAGATGAAAGAAGAAAAAGAATGTACGACAGCAAAAGACATCGAAGCCACTCTTCAATCGGGAACGAAATATGTTGAAATTGAGTCCACAACCAGTGTCCAGAGTGTGGAAGAACTTGAAACAGGACATACTTCAACCCTCAGCTATACGATAAAAATCGACGGCGATACACCTGCAGGGGATTATGAACTCCTCCTACCTGTAACCTATGAATATCAGGCAAACGTCCGAACTGTAACTGCAGATGTAATAAACCTGGGGCTTACAGATGTGGATTACACAAGAGAGTATAAAACGAAAACAGAAATTCTCAGAATACCTGTTTCCATAAAAAGTGAACCTAAATTTGAAGTAACCGATGTTTCCGGCAGCCTGGTGCAGGGAGAAAGTAAAGTTATTGAAGTTACCTATAAAAACACCAGAGAAAGCGTAGCAAAAGATTCCTTGGCCCGGATAATTGTCATGAGTCCCCTGAGCACTGAAAAATCTATAGTAAGGCTAGGAGATGTAGGACCCGGGGAGGAAAAGACTGCCAGATTCGAGATTTTGGCAGACCAGGAAGCCATTGTGAAAAACTATGGCATTAACAGCGAAATAAAATATGTTGATGAAGAGGGGGAAACTTCCTTTTCAGAAAACATGAAAGTGAATGTGCCCCTTGAAGCTACAGAGAAGAAATTCAGCACAACAGGCATAGCAATCGTACTGATTATCCTTATCGCCCTTTACCAGATCGGAAATGCACACCGGAAAAGAAACCAGAATAATGAGAACGCATCAGGTGATGAAAATGAATAAAAATGGATTTTTTATTGCTGTCACGACCCTTCTGATCCTTTGCTCTGCAGTCCTGCCAGCACAGGCATCTCTACCAGAAAATTTTGATATTAGTGAAAACTACTACACAGTATACGGAGGGCCTGACCTTAATGCAACACTCATTGGAGACAATGAGTATTCCAGAGGAGATACTGTAACCCTTAACATAGAAATGATGAACAAAGGCACTATATCCGGATTTAAGTCTGAAAACGAAGCAACTTTTGGAGATTATGTGGATTTGATGCTCCAGCAGTCAGAAATGCAGTATGAGGCACAGGCTACAACAGCAGTAGGCATCCTTGCAACCCTTAAATCCGATGATCCGAATATTAAGGTCAAATCGGGTTCCCAGCAAGCAGGCACTCTCAAGCAGGGGAAACAAAGCGCAAGTCCCACAAAGTTTGCGATAGAGATTAACAAAAATACTCCTGCAGGTACCTATCCCTTGACTCTTGAACTTTCATACCAGTACCAGAACAATGTTCAGGTTGGAGGAGATGAATTTGATAGCATTACAGGCCTTGTGACAAATAAGGAAGTAGGCATCTGGTACGAAAACAAGACTCAGACTCAGACTATAGAGATAGAAGTCAAAAAAGAACCTTACTTTGAAGCCACAAATGTAACAGGTGACCTTTACCCTGGCGAAAGCGGGATGCTTTACGTCGTATACAAAAACACCGGAGAAGAACCTGCAAAAGATGCGACTGTAAGAGTCAGTGCAGCTGACCCCTTCAGTACCACCGATGACCAGGCTTATCTAGGAACTTTGAACCCGGGAAAAAGCGCTGTTGCTGCGTTTGAAATGGATGTAGATGATACAGCAACTGCAAAGCCATATTCCCTCAATAGCGAGATTATGTATGAAGACGCCGACGGACATGACCAGATCTCAGATACCGTCAAGATCAACACAGAAGTCCTGCCTGCTAAACAGACGCTCCCAGGATATGAGCTGGGGACAGGTATTGCAATGGCTCTTGGAGCCTGTTTCATCATGTTAAGAAAAAAGAAACAGGACTAAAGTGAAGAAGAAGAAGAAGTGAAAGGGTCAAAAGAGAACGATACCTGAGAAATAACAATTAATCAGTTGCCATCCGGTTTGAGAGTTAACTCAAGCCGGAATAGAGCAATTGATTTTTGCAATCGGGAAAACATTTTTTCAACGATTAGTTCTCAAAAAATTTTTTTGAAATTTTAATCTGAGAGATATATAAAAAGACTCAAATCCCTGATAACTATGGATCCTTGAATTGAATAGGCCTTGAATTGAATAGGCCTTGAATTGAATAGGCCTTTAGATGTAAATGATTTTAAGAGACTAATTTTCAGCCGGAGAGATTATTCATCAGAATCTGCTGAATCAGTTTTTATCTGCCCTTTTTCAATGACAGCTTTTGCGACCATTACCTCAGTGGATTTTATGACCGCATAAATCCTGTCTCCGGGCTTTATATCCAGCTTTTCCACTGCCTCTTCCGTAACTACAGAGGTAAGGACTGAAGGTTCCAGCTCAATGGTGATCTTGGAGACAAGCCCGCTTTTCTCGACTTCAAGTACCCTTCCGGGAAGCTTGTTTCGGGCTGAAAATTTGAAACCTACGTTTTCCCAGGAGGTTTCGTCTTCTACGGCTTCATTGATCAGTTTTTTGTTCAGATCGTATTCAACCAGCAGTTTTCTTCCCAGATCGGTCAGGAAGGTACCCTGGTCCTTTCCCCCGCGCACAGTAACTACCGCAGGTTCGCCGAGAGCTTCATTCATTTTTTTAAGCATCATCCAGGCGTGCTTGTACGAGATTCCGAGTTTCTGGCAGGCTTTCCGAAGAGATCGTTCTTCGTCAATTGTTTTCAACAACTCAGCTCTGCCAGCACCCATAACCGTTCTTCCATCTTCAGTAAACCAGAGCTTTGTTTTCGCTTTCACAGACATTCACCTTTTTAGCGGAGCACATGGACAGAACTTGCCTTGAACTGGGCATAGACCGGGACACCCGGAGAGAGATCCATCTCTTCTGCCGACTGCCGTGTTATGAGGGCGTTCAGGGGGACCCCGCAATCAACCTTCACCCGCACAAGAGCTCCAAGTATCCAGACTTCCGTAACCCTGCCCTGCAGAGAGTTTCTGATGCTGGATTGTGTGGAAGTTTTACTTAAAGCTATGTTTTCGGGCCTCAGGAAGGCATAGACCTGATCTCCTGCTTCCATATCTCCCGAGGCGTCGATTACTGCTCCCCCGGTCTCGATCCGTAAAAGCCCGCGGTCAGCAGAGATGACCCTGCCTTTCAGCACATTCTCAAACCCTACAAAACTGGCTACCTGGCTATCGACCGGATTTTCGAAAATATCTTTAGGAGTACCGACCTGTATAAGCTTACCATCCATTACGACTGCAATCCTGTCAGCCATTATGCGGGCTTCTGTCTGGTCATGAGTAATATGCAGCACAGTCAGTTTATTCTTTTTATGGAGAACCGAAAGCATTTCCCTGGCATTTTCCTGCGTGCGGGGGTCAAGCGCACTAAGGGGCTCGTCCAGGAGGAGAATTTTCGGGTCAGTGACAAGGGCTCTTGCAAGGGCGACTCTCTGCTGTTCTCCTCCTGAAAGCGTTAGAGGGTTTCGGTCAAGAAGATGGGTGATTTTCAGATCTCGGGCAGTTTCCAGAACACGTTTCGGGTCTTTTATTCTTTTCATCCTCATCCCGAACTCGATATTCTTTTTCACGCTCATGTGAGGGAAAAGCGAATAATTCTGGTAAACAAAAGCAAGGTTGTGCTTTTCCGGAGGCAGGTGTGTTACATCTTTCCCATCAACCAGGACCCTTCCGGAATCAGGGATATGAAAACCTGCGATCAGTTCAAGAAGCAGGGTTTTTCCGGCCCCTGTGGGCCCAAGGATCACAAAATATTCCCCTGATTCAACTTTAAGGCTAAGCTCGTCCAGGGAAAAATTCTTCCATTTCCGGGAAAGGGATTCAATCTCTATCATATATACTCCAGCCTGCGGAAATGACTCTTATTACAAGAAATATCGAAAGCGTGACCAGTATAAGCAGTACGGCTATGGGTCTGGACGCCGAAAGCCCGTAAGAGAGAAAACGGTCATAGATAAGAGTGGGCCCTATCATAGGGTAGTAGGCGATAATCACGACTGCTCCAAACTCACTTATAGCCCTTGCCCAGGTCATGACTGCGCCTATTAAGAGATGCCTTGCTGAAAGCGGGAGGGTTACAAAGAAAAATGCTTTCCAGAGAGGAGCTCCCAGAGAACGGGCTGCATTTTCAAGTCTAGGGTCCACACTTTTGAAGCCTTCCCTTGCAGAATTTGCCAGATAAGGCAGGGACACGAAAAGCATTGCGACCACAATTCCCGGAAGAGCATCGCGGAACTGGATATAGGGTTCAAGGGGTCCGCCAATAAGCCCCCTTGACCCGAAAACCGTAAGAAGGGCAATTCCTGCAACCGTATGCGGAACTACAACAGGCACATCAATTATGCTCTCAACCAGCCTTTTTCCGGGAAAATCAAACCTTGCAAGAATGTAACCTGTCGGAGCTCCGAGAAAAAGAGCAAGGAGGGTTGCAAGAAAACCCGCATATAGAGAGAGGAAAATAGCGCCCATTACTGAACTGTTTCCTGCGGCTTTTACCAGGCCCGAAAAATCCCCCACCAATTGCCCGAAGATCATGTTTGCAAGAGTCAGGAAAATAAAAAGGAAAAGAACGAGCAAGATAAGGGAAAAGACGAAAGTCATAGGCTCAATTCGACGGATTTTTCGGGTTGTGGCTTTCATTCTTATACCCTTTTACTGCCGTTTTTGTTTTTAAGTAATTCCCTGAGTCCCTGAATTCTGAAGTTCACCTTATCAGAGGTGTTTGAAACAGGTTTCCGGACCAGGGAGAGTTCATCTTTATTCCACAAGAGCCTGCAATTCTTCAGGCATTTTATCTTTTCCTTCGGAAATGGCAGGGACAATCGGAGGCTGTCCGTTCTCTATGAAAATCTGCTGACCAGGCTCATCGAGGAGGAGTTTTACGAATTCAGTGGCAAGTTCCGGGTTTTTCGCATTTTTGGGAATTGTTACACCGTAAACGATAGGAGATCCCGTAACTACTTCTCCGTTTGCCATTTCCACCTGGACTTTCGAGTAATTGTCAGCATATTCGATAGACCCCAGATCAATTTCAGGTGGGAGCTCCACGTATTCAAAGCCGTGCTGGACAGCAACACTCCTGTAGATATAGAAATAGTCGATTTCCCCGGTCTCAAGGGCAGAAGAAAGTTCAACTTCCATACTCCTGAGCATGATCTTGCTGGTGTCAGGAGAGAGGGCTTCGGATGCAGGGACGTGTACCAGAACTGTCCCGTTTTCCTCTGTTGTGGCAGTCATGCCAGTCTTATTCAGGATCAGGTCGTCATAGATCGTGCTGTTATCGTAATAGAACTCTGCGAGCTGTGTCACCATCTGAGTCCTGTAGCCGCATGGATCGTCGTTAGGGTTAGAAAAGCCGTAGGTTACCCCGGGACGCCTGAGGATCTCATACCAGTTGTTTGCATTGATCTCGTCGCTGTACATGCTTTCATTCGTGTAAGCGATTACGATCTGGTTTCTTGCAAAAGCCGCATACCAGTCCGCATATTCCGGCATCATCAAGGATGGGATCAGGACATAATCCGCAGATGCCAGAACATCAGCCTGCTTTCCAAGTTCGGTGATCTTTCTTACACTCTGAGCACTCCCTGCAGCTTCCCGCTGAACATCAACCCCCGGATGCTGGGCTTCGAACTCGGCTTCAAGCTCCTCAAAGGGCACACTCAGGCTTCCGGCATGGAAAATCGTCAGGACTTCTCCTGAACCTGAAGAAGGATTTCCAGAACCATTTTCCATTGTTCCGGCACTTTCGCCCTCTGCCTGGTTGTCAACGCATCCAAGGCCTCCAAATATAGTAATCAGGATTAAGAAAACCGCGATTACCTTGAAAACTTCGATTTTACCTTTCATGGTTATGTGGTCTTTAACATAACAGATATAAACCTTTTGAGTAAAACTACCACGTTTTCACATAAAGGGAGCCTGGATAAACAAAAAAGAAGGAGTAGAGGCTTAAAAAAGCGTTTTCCATGCGAAAAAACGGTCCATATAAAAAAAATGTAATTCAGAATTAAAATCAAGAATCAAAAATCAAGAATCAAAAATCAAGAATCGAAAATCAAGAATCGAAAAGAATGAAACCCAAGTTAACTTGTATTTATTTGAAAAAGGCAGCTCGTAAAACATCCAAGGAATAAATAAAATAGTAGAATTGAAGTAAAATTTACTTACCCATATTTAATAAGATGAGAATATATAAAAGCAAAGTACTCCTGAATGATTGTGATATTTTCAGGAAAAATTTCTATAAAATGGATAGTACTCATATACATTATTTGATCCTTTTAAAGGTGTCCTTATGGATGGTTATAATATATTCTTGACGTTGCTTGCGGTCTACATAGCCGGACTTGTGGCTATTGGCTGGTACTTTAATAAAAAACAGAAATCTGTTACTGACTTCTGGCTTGCGGGACGCCGGATTGGCCCCTCAGCCCTCGGATTTTCAGCTGCAGCATCATGGCTGACAGCCGGAGGACTTCTTGCGGTTATCGGGTTTTACATGCTGCAGGGAATGGGTTCTATATGGGCTTTTGTCGCCCCCAACATCCTCGCCCTTCTTATCATTGCAATACTTGTGGGGAAGATCAAGAACCTGCCTGCAATCACACAACCCGAACTTCTGGAACAGCGCTATGGCAGCGCAGTCCGATGGCCGATTGCCCTGATCATTACTGTAGTGATGATTCTTTTTGCGGTAGCAGATGTTACAGGGCTCTCCCTGGTGCTCCAGGTCTTCTACGGCCTTGATCCTCTTTATGCTGCAGCCATCGTTGCAATTGCAGTCTCCCTTTACGTAACCCTGGGCGGGCTTTCGGCGGTAGTCTGGACAGATGTTGTCCAGTTTGGTTTCCTTGCGATCTTCACAATAGCAATGGCTTTTGCCGCAGTAGGAGCAGTAGCTGATGGAGGCCTTAATACTCCTGCAATAAGCAGCTCAGAGCTTTTCGGAAACGTTCCGGCTACGTGGTGGAACCCCTTCTCAATTGGCATTCCCATGGTTCTTATCTTTGTGCTGGCAATCATCCCGGGCTGGATCACAGAACAGGACCCCTGGCAAAAGGTATGGGCTGCAAGGGATGCAAAATCAGCCCGTCTTGGGATGATCATAGGATCCCTTATGATCACTGTAGTTTTCGCGGCATGTGCTGTAATTGCAATAGCTCTCAACGCCATTTACCCTGAAATAGCAGGAATGGGTTTTCCTGCAGGAATGGCTCTGGCAGAACCTGCGCTTCTTGCCTTTGTCAGTGAACGTTTCGCCTCAGCCCCCCTGGTAATAGCCCTCAGCGCAATCGGGCTTGCAGCAGCTTCCATGTCATGTGCGGACACTTTTGCAACCTCAGGAGCATCCTGTATCTCAAGGGACATTTACCAGAGATACATAAAGCCTGATGCTACAATGAAGGAAATGCTGGTTGTAAACAGGATCAGTGTGCTTATTATTGTGCTTGCTGCGACTGCAGGCTCATTTGTAATCCCCAATATAATCGATGCAATTCATATTGCAACCTTTATTGCAAGCGCTTCCTACTTCTTCCCTCTCATGGGAGGCCTGTACTGGAAAAGAGCTACGAAAGAAGGAGCTTTTGCAGGGATGCTGGTAGGATTTGCAGTCCAGGTAACCCTTGTAGCCCTGGACTTAATAAGGACTCCTCCCATGGCACCTTATTACCTTGAAACAATCCATCCGGCCCTGATGAGCCACGGTGTTATTGTGGGAATGGGCCTGAGTGCCATTGCCTTCTTCGGGATCTCCCTTATGACAAAGCCCTCAAGCAGGGTTAATCTTGCGCCCTTTTTCGAAGAGGAAGCCGAAGAGCTTGCCCGCTACGAAACACGTGAGATCAATGAGGCAGACCCCTCATACAGTGCTTTCCTCAAAAACGTGGATGAGAACATTGCAGGGGAGCGCACCCACCTTCAGCTTAACCTCCGGGCTTCAGGAACTCTCACCTGGCACGAACTTGTGGAAAGGCTAAAAACCAGCTCCCCGGCATGGGTTACTCCAACAGGGCTTGATTCCGTATACAGGCTGACCCATGGAGACATGCTTGCCTGCGTAGCTGTTACAAGGGGAAGCGGAGAGCGGGATATCTGGCTCAAAGCCGAACCAAAACTTGAAACCGTTGGAAGACAGAAAAAAGAGCTTTTTACAGCTTATGAAGAGCTTAAAAAAGTGCTTGGCCAGAAAGGAGTTAAACTGGACTTTTACTAAAAAAGGGTTATTAAGAAAGGCTGAGGTTCTTAACAGACCCCGGCCATTTATTTCTTTTTTGGAATTTAACCGCTTCAAGAATATAGAGCTTTTTCAACGATTTTTTTCCCAAGCTGAACATCTTCCAGGGAGAAGACTTCCAGGTTATAGACACCCCTGTAGTCGGAAAGCAGTTTGAGGACCGAAAAATCGACGCATCCCTCCCCTGGCACCATATGTTCGTCCCCATCATATTTTTCAGTCCACTGCCCACTGTTGTCATGCAAATGAAGGTGAATAATATGTTTCTGCAGGGTCCGGACAAACGTCCTGAGTTTTTCAGAGTCTCCCCCACAGGTGAGGTTCGCGTGCCCGATATCAAAAGTAGCCTTAAGATGGTCGGAGTTCACAATTTCAATGGTCCGAGAAAGTTCTTCTGCTTCACAGCAAAAGTTCGAGGGATCTGTCCCTTCCTTATTTTCAAGCCCCAGCTTAACTCCATAGTCTTCAGCCAGAGAGGCAAGAAATTTGAGGTTATTGACCATTGAAGCAAAGGATTTTTCTCTCTCAGTCCCAACTCTGCCAGGGTGCAGCACCACTACATGAGACCCTATTTTGTTTGCAATTGACATGGACTCTTCAAGGAGAGTAAACTCTCTGTCCCCCATTTTTGCAGTATCCACCTGCAGGGCTGCAGGGTACTTAGGATCTGCTGCAGAATAGGGGGCGTGAACAGTGCCTGCGAAATAGTATGCTGACATTTCGTCAAGGATACGCTCAAGTTCTTTCTTTTCAAGTACCGAACCATTATAAATTCCCAGTTTAGGGACATATAATTCTATAGACCCCACATTTTCCTTTAGTTCCTGAAGGGAACCAGCAAAGGATGAAGCTCCGAAAATCACACATTTAGCAAGGAAACCAGATATAAAGTTCTTTTGCGGTGCTCGTAACAACCAGAAAACGGCAAAACTGTGCAAATTTATGACAGAGCTTGTGCCCTGACGGAAAAAAAGATGAGATTTGCATGTAACCCGGGGCAGAAGGCTTTAAATTGCTATAAAGACGGAAATATAGCCAACATATTTATATATAATAAATTGTTACCAGCCCTTCTTATTAAAAGAATTAATAAATAGTTTCTAAATAAATAGATAGTTGTGTCCTGAAGAATATATTTTTACTGAGAAGACGGACAATAGAAAATAATTAAAAGTTATAAAACGGAAAAATGTCCTTTTTGTCCCTGAAAAAAATAAAGGATATTGGTGAGATTTACATTTTATAAAAGTTAGTAATATAAAAACCACGTTGTGATAACCCATTATTATAAAAATAGATAATATATTATTAAAAATAAATAAAAAAATTCATTCGTAACAATCGGAATCTTTATATGATACTGGAGAAAGTATAATTTATTTTTTTTTATATATATGGAATTTTGTTTATTTTAGCCGGTCCAATACATCTTATAAAATTGATTGTATAATATATAATCATATAATAATATTTTAAAAGCGTCCTTAATTCGAAAGGTTTATGAATGATCCTCTCTAATCCAAAATTTAATGCTCGTCATCATCATTTTTATTTGCAATGAGATGGCAGACGTTTTTAAAAAAATGTATAACGTTTTTGAATCCAGCTTATTAACATGTTAATAACATAAAGGAGGAAAATGAATGGAACCACTCATAGGCATGGGAGTGCTGGCACTTATTGGCGTAGCTGCAACCATTGCAGGTGCCTCAGAGGACCTCGAATCCGATGTCGGATCCCAGAGTAATCCCAACTCACAGGTCCAGTTAGCCCCCCAAATGATGTTTCCGCACAGAATATATAATAAAGCGGTATCGGGGGAACCACCCTCAAACGCGTTAATGTGCTCGGTAGGTGCAGCCGTAGCTACAGTATTAATAAGTGAATTTACTTTATCTCCACTCTTTGCACTGGTAATCGGTTCCCTTGTTGCAGCATGCGTCCACGGCACCTTTGCCGTCACCTCTGTAATGGGCCGTTCAGCCAGCCAGAGGCGCTTCAAGCAGCCAATTTATCTGGATATGATAAGAAGTCACACCCCGGTAATCATGGGATACGCATTCATAACAACTTTCTGTATCCTTATTGTATCTTATATGATGACCGTCGTGCTTGGACATCCATTCCCGCTAACCATGCTTGCCTTTATCTGGGGTATTACAGTAGGTGCAATTGGTTCATCTACAGGTGACGTCCACTACGGGGCAGAGCGTGAATTCCAGCAGTTCGAGTTCGGTTCCGGGCTCAATGCTTCAAACTCGGGAAACATTGTCAGATATGGAGAATCCGGGATCAGAAACGGGTACGATAACTCCTGGTTCTGTGCCAAGTTCGGAGGTCCTGTCACAGGCATTGCTTTTGGTATGACTGTATTCCTTGGTAGCTGGGTTACCACTATTTTTGATCCTGCTAAAGGCCTCACACAGGGTTGGTTCTCTGTTATCGCAGGTGTCGCCATTGTCCTTATCTTAATTATCTGGAACTGGAAGATTGAAGTCGAAGCTCGCAAGGCATTTGGGCCTTACAAAGAAGACAAAACCGAGGAGGCTTCAGCATGATTGACGCCCTTATGGCTAATATCATTTGGATGGCATTCATTGTAATTGGTGGCGTCCTGATTTCCTGGAGTGTCCACTTCGTGCCTGTGGGTGGTGCACCTGCAGCTATGGCTCAGGCAACCGGTATCGGTACTGGTACCGTGCAACTGGCAGCCGGAGCAGGTCTGACAGGACTTGTCAGTGCCGGGTTCATGATGAACGTGACAAAGGATCTTCCCTTAATTCTTGCCTCGGGTGCAGTAGGGGCAATGATCATGATTGCTGTAACCATGATCGTCGGAACCTGGGTCTACGTCTACGGTGTGGGCTGTGTGCCTTCCTCAGCAAAGGTAAAAGTCGACCCTATTACAAAATACAGACAGGACCTGTATGTCTCCCAGGGTACTGAGGGGCACGGACTTCCAACAGTCTCATTTGTCAGTGGTGTAATTGGCGGCTGCCTTGGTGGAATCGGCGGAGCCCTCATATATTATTCTCTTATAGAAGTGGGTATTACTGCAGGTCTCAGCGCAGGCGCAAGCTCTTCGGTTACAGGGAATGAACTTGTAGGAATTGCTGCAATGTTCGCAATAGGCATCTTCTTCGTGAACGCTGTGATTCCCTCCTATAACATCGGAGGTACAATCGAAGGTTTCCACGACCCCAAGTGGAAGAAGTGGCCAAAGGCGGTAATATCTTCCTTTATAGCAACGATATTCTGTGCCATTGTGGCAGTAATCGCAATTTCACAGCTCGGAGGTATCTAAAAATGTCTGCAGGTGGAGCAGGAGGAGGAGCCAAAGGCGGGTATCCTCAACAAACAATAATGGCTATTGGTGCAGTCGGCGGTCTCGCAGGGATTTACCTGGGCCACTTCATGCCTCCAGCATTTTCCTTCTTCGGAGGCCTTGGAGCAATCTGCGCCATTGTATGGGGTGCTGATGCGGTTCGCCGTGTTGCAAGCTACGGTCTTGGTACCGGGGTTCCATCCATTGGTATGATCGCCCTTGGTATGGGAATTGTCGCTGCCCTGTTCGGGCTTTCCGTAGGAGGCATTGCAGGACCCATAGTGTCCTTTATTGCAGCCGCAGTTATAGGTGCCATTATCGGTGTCCTTGCAAACAAGGTAATCGGAATGGGCATCCCCATTATGGAACAAGCCATGGTGGAAATTGCAGGTGCAGGAACCCTGGCAATTATAGGATTAAGCGTTGTCATTGCAGGGGAATTCACATATGGCCCAGTTATTGAGAACGTAGTCGCAAATGGATACATTGCACTGATCTTTATCATAGGCGGCATGGGAATCCTTCACCCCTTCAATGCTAACCTCGGTCCTGATGAGAAACAGGACAGAACTCTCATGTTAGCTGTTGAAAAGGCAGCCATCGCAGTAGTTATTGCAGGTTTTGCATCTTCACTCCATGAAGGACTGATGGCAGCCGGATTAAACATCTTTGTAGGACTTATTATCTGGGCTTTTGCCTTTATGAAGTACTATGGACTTGTCAAGAGAGATGCACACGCGGTTGTTGGAACCGGGCTGCTGCCCAGTGCGGAGGAATTGCAATGAGCATGATTCGCATAGCTCCCGAAGTACACCTGGTCATGGACCCTGACACTGCAGTTGTAGCAGAAGAAAGGGCAGACTCGGTTCTCTATTCCATGGAACCTGTCTTTGAGAGAATGGACAAACTGGACTTAATTGCAGAAGATCTGTTAAACTCACTTTCGCCCAGCAAACCGCTCATGAACTCATGGCCCGGCCGTGAAAACACCTCCTATATGGCAGGAATTTATGGGAACTCTTTCTACGGAGTCGTTTTAGGTCTTGCCTTCAGCGGGCTGCTTGCCCTGATCATATTCATACAGAGACTGATCGAGGGAGGTATGTAAAATGGTAAATAAAAGAGAGCCCGCACCGGGATGGCCAATCCTGAAAGGAGAATATGAAGTAGGCGATGTAAAGAGCTGTGTCGCAGTCATTACCTGTGCGTCACACCTTCCCGGAAAGCCAATTCTCGATGCAGGAGCAGCAGTTACTGGATCCTGTAAAACCGAAAACCTGGGTATAGAGAAGGTCGTTGCCCACGTAATTTCAAACCCCAATATCAGGTTCCTGGTTGTAACCGGAGCTGAAGTAAAAGGGCACGTTACAGGACAGGCAGTGCTCAGCATCCATGCAAATGGTGTAAAAGACCATAGAATTGTAGGTGCTGTAGGTGCTATTCCGTATGTAGAAAACCTGAACGATGATATAGTTGCCCGCTTCCAGCAGCAGGTCCAGACCGTAAACCTGCTGGACACAGAAGACATGGGTGCAATCACAGCCAAGGTAAGGGAACTTGTATCAAAGGACCCTGGTGCCTTTGATGCAGAACCAATGGTTGTGGAAATCAGCGAAGAGGGAGAAGAAGAAGAAGAGGGCGGAGTCGTCAGGCCGGTCTCCGGTGAGATTGCAGTCATCCGCAGCAGGTTGAAAGGCATTGAAGCCCGGATGCTTGACATAGGAAACTTGAACAAGTTCCACTCAGGGATTCATGCAGGAAAGATTGAAGGCGCCATGATCGGGTTGACAGTAACCATATCCCTGCTTGGGTTATTACTGCTCGGGAGGTAATGAGAATGGCAGAAGAATACGGAAAAGGAGTGCCAATGGTGCTCAACCCTCAGATGGGCGCAATTGATGCTACTGTTGAGAGCATTCGGTACAGAGCACAGCTGATTGCGAGGAACCAGAAGCTGGATTCCGGGGTAATGTCCACCGGAATAATTGGCTTTGCCGCAGGCTTCCTCTTTTCACTGCTGATGGTGATCATACTCCCGTTAATGGCCGGTCTCTAAGCTTGAGAGGTGAAACTATGGATGGAAAAGCACCAGCAGCGTTTGTAGATCCAGCTGAGTTTAACGAAGTAATGAAAAGGCTCGAAAAGATCGATGAAAAGGTTGAGTTTGTCAACAGTGAAGTTGCACAGAGGATCGGAAAGAAGGTAGGAAGAGACATAGGAATTCTGTACGGTGCAGTGGTAGGACTGCTTCTCTTCCTGATCTATGTCTCGGTATCATCAATGTTCACAATATAATGAGGGATCAAAATGTTCAAGTTTGACAAGAAACAGGAAGTTTACGAAGTAGGTGGAGTTAAGTTCGGCGGGCAGCCGGGTGAATACCCAACCGTGTTAGTCAGTACCATGTTCTATGCAAGGCACAAGATCGTGACCGATGAGGACAAAGGTCTCTTTGACAGAGCCGCTGCAGAAACTCTGTGGAACACCCAGGTGTCAATGAGCGACGCCACCGGAAACCCCTACGTAAACCAGATCGTGGGTGAAACCCCCGAAGCAATCAAGAATTACATCGACTGGTTCGTTGGGATCGACGACAGGACCCCCTTCCTGATCGACTCCTCAGCCGGAGAAGTGCGTGCATTCGCAGCAAAGTACTGTACTGAAATCGGAGTTGCAAACAGGGCAATCCATAACTCCATCAATGCAAGTATTGAACAGTCAGAAATGGACGTACTCGCAGAGAGCGATGTGGAAGCCGCAATTGTCCTGGCTTTCAACGCAACCGACCCAACCGTAAAAGGAAAGCTTGACATCCTTGAAGTCGGTGGTTCCGGGCAGACTAAAGGTATGCTCCAGGTCGCTGAGGAATGTGGAATCAAGATTCCCCTTATCGACGTTGCTGCAATGCCCCTTGGCGCAGGTTCTGGCGCAACAATCCGCTCAGTGCCAACAATCAAAGGAAAGCTCGGCCTTCCTGTAGGCGGCGGATACCACAACATGGCCTCAGCCTGGGACTGGCTCCGGAAATTCAAGAAAACCCAGCCTGACCCAAAAGCAATCTACATGCCTACAGACATTGGTACCAACCTGGTAGCCCAGATTGCAGGTTCTGACTTCCTGCTCTACGGTCCTATCGAAAACGTCAACCAGATTTTCCCGGCTGTAGCCATGGTAGACATCATGCTTGGCGAAACCGCAAAGGAACTTGGCGTTGAGATTGCCGACCTGGCTAACCACCCGGTCACCAAACTGACGTAAGTTCAAAATATATTAAAGGGATCGCAAGATCCAGAAGCAAAGAGGCGTTTTCTCTTTGCTTTTTCTTTTTTTGTTTTACCGTGGATTCAGTAATTTATTTCAAAGTTTTCTCATCATTCCCAGTCCATAGTAGAGGTAACTGTGAGGCCATACCAGCCCCTGAAGGTACACCAGTCCTAAAGGTACCTTTCTCGTGGAATTATTTCTCCTTCAAGTAGTAAAGAAAAATTATGAGAGAAAAATTATGAGAGAAAAAGAAACTTAAACAGAGAAAAAACAACAGAGAAAAAACAACAGAGAAAAAGTTAAACCTGAAAGAATTTTTTGTATTCTCAGATTATTTATTATAAGGAAAGTACCTGACAGACGAGGAAGTATTAAAGAGCCTGCCAGATACGATGAATCCACTCCCAACTCGCTTTTGTTGGGGAACAAATATGCCCTGTAGAAGATCAGATTATTAAGGATATGTAAAGTCCTGACGGGATGTTTATACAGAACCCCCACCCAATCAGAAGGTATACAAATCCATTTCCAGACTCACCATTTGTCAGAGAGTTAACCAGTGTCTTTAGAAACTGGAGAGGACAACAAAGACCATACAAACTGTGAGCATATAGGGAATAAGTAACCTGATTCTCAAGGCTATTCGAGCCCCCATTCACATTCTAATTTATTTAATTTACATGTCGTACACTGTTTTACATATATATATAAAGAATTGTGAACTGATATTATCTGTTTTAGATACGGTGTCACTTCCCCACTTTAGTACATGGGAGGAAAGTTCTACCTGATGCGGGCCATACAGTAATGAACCGAAAATAATGAAGCAGATGGATTTGTCAGAAGTTCCAAACAGGGAATATTATGTGTAACTGCAGATTGACTAACCTTCCTGAAGAATAATATAAATTTACAAAAATTATCAAAAAATGGCACTAAACAGAAAGATTTAATATTCGGTAGCACTTACCATTATATAAACTACTGATAAAGATTTTTAGATTTTAAAATAATATATTATATATGATAAAACAAATTTTCTAAGCTTTGAGCCGGAAGAGATAAAAAAGCCATTCGTATCAGGGGCACAGACTATGGATCGTAGCATAAAGGACCGGAAAGCCAGACCATCTTGGGTGAAAATATGCTGATCAGAAAAAATATATCCCTTGATGATAAATACCTTAAAAAGTTGCAGCCCCTTCTAGACGCCAATGACGGGAATCTTAGCGCCGCAGTCAGGGACACAATTGAAATTGCAGATACAGCACTTATGTATCATAAAAGCATTGATGAAGCAATTATATTTTTAAAAGAAACCCCCGCAAAAGAAGAACTGAACGACACAATCAAGAACGGGGAAAATATCATTATAAATAAAACAATGCTCGAATGGCTTTTCAGGAATACAAAAGGAAGGCTTACGGATGAAGAGCTGGTTAATGAGCTAATCAATCCTTTTGAAATTAGTGATATGAGAGAACTAGAGGACTACCTTAACAAGGTTTCCAGAAACTACCAGTGGACAATCAGAACATCAATCAAGTGTGAGGATATCCACAACCCTGAGTCTGCCCTTATACTCATTTCCAATGCCACCATAAACAGCAGAGAGTTTTTTGCCCAGCTTATAGCCCATTTTCTGGCCAGATGGAAACAGCTTGATGTGGAACACATTTTCAGACGGGCAAATTCAACCCAGATCTCATTCAAAAAGAACCTCTCAGTGTCTCTTAATGAGACCATGCCAGGGATCCGAAAACACTTTGGTTGCCTTGATATAGTCTGCAGAGAACTTGACGATAATACAGAGTTCTGGACCCAGTTAATGAATACATACAATGTTGAAAGATACAACCTTGTGACTTTGCACCGAACCCAGTTCGAAACTTTTGCAGCCGGTGATGTCCCGAACCCGACAAAGATACTGGAACGCCTGTGCAAACAATCAATAAGCGAAATGTCTCTTCCAGATTTACTGGTTTACTTCAGGAAGATGTACCTGACAACCCAACTGGTAAAGAATATAGAAATCTGTCTTGAACCAGAAAAAGAATCAGTAACCATCTATCATGATTTCAAAAATGAAAACGTTATCCATAACCTTGCAGAATATTTTTCAAATATATTCAGAGAAAACGGTACACCTTTTGTAACTTCTTCATATTCAAGTATGATCGTGTTCAGGTTTTATAAAGAACACCAATCTGCAGACAGCTCCGACTTATATGGAATGGAAGAATTCAGAGAACCTGATTTCTGTTCAAAAGACTAAAACTCCTGAGAAAGACGGGCTGCTCAAAGAATCTGGAAAAAATAAAAAAGAAGGTTAAATTTCTGCCAGTTTAACCTTTTGCGACCCCAAGTGGGATTACTCTTGCAACCTTGCGGGCAATACCAAGTTCATGCACGACATTTACTACCTCACTGCTGGACTTGTACACGCCAGGAGCTTCTTCAGCAATTACTGAAGGGTGAGTTGCCCTTACAGTGATTCCGTGGGCTTCAAGGTTCTCTTTTATGCTCTGACCATGGAACTCTTTCTTTGCATGAGCCCTGCTCATAATCCTCCCGGCTCCGTGACAGGCACTGCCGAAAGAAACGTCCATAGCCTCTTTTGCACCGCAGAGTATGAAAGAAGGTGTTCCCATGCTTCCGGGAATTAAAACCGGCTGTCCCACGTCCCTGTATGCGGCTGGAACTTCCGGGTGTCCTGAGGGAAATGCTCTTGTTGCCCCTTTTCTGTGCACGTAAACCTCTTTTTTCCTGCCGTCAATAGTATGTTCTTCCAGTTTTGCTACATTATGAGCAACGTCATACAGGAGGCTCATTCCCAGGTCATCGGCGTCCCTGCCAAATACCTTTTCAAAAGACTCGCGTGTCCAGTGAGTGATCATCTGCCTGTTTGCCCAGGCATAGTTTGCAGCGCAGAGCATAGCTTTGAAATAGTTCTGTGCTTCCCTTGACTGAGCCGGAGCACAGGCAAGCTGCTTGTCCGGAATTTCAATCCCGTACTTTTTCACAGCCTGAGAGAGTTCTTTTAGATGGTCCGTGCAGACCTGATGCCCTGCGCCTCTTGACCCGCAGTGGATCATTACCGTAACCTGGCCTTCTTCAAGTCCGAAGGCGGAAGCCACTTCATTGTCATAAATCTCGTCCACATACTGGACTTCAAGAAAGTGGTTGCCGCTCCCGAGAGTTCCTATCTGAGGTTTTCCGCGGGTCCTTGCCTTTGCGCTCACATGAGAAATATCTGCTCCTTCCAGGTAGCCATTCCCCTCGCAGTGTTCCACATCCGCTTCCACACCATACCCGGCTTCTACTGCCCACTTTGCACCCTCAAGAAACGCACTGTCAAGTTCCCGGTCAGAAGCCCTGAACCGGCTTTTGGATCCGACACCTGAAGGTATATTATTAAAAAGCTCATCAGTCAGCCTTTTTATTTCAGGAACTACATCTTCCTTTTGAAGGTTTGTGCGGATTAGCCGTACCCCGCAATTGATATCAAAACCCACTCCACCGGGGCTGATAACTCCTTCCTCTGCATCAAAAGCGGCAACGCCTCCTATAGCAAAACCGTAGCCGAGGTGGGCATCAGGCATTGCCATGGAATATTTCTGAATGCCAGGAAGAGTTGCAACGTTTGCAATCTGGTCGATAGTACCGGGCTCAATGCTTCCAAGTAAATTTTCAGATACAAACAGGCGCCCTGGAACCCTCATATTAGGAATGTGCCCTCTTGGGATTTCCCAGCTATTATCGGAAAGCTTCCGGACCATGCTATTTATGTCTCGGTGTACATTTTCCGTACCCAATTCCTCAGTACCGATATCTTCACTCTCTACCATAATTGATACTCCCTGCTCCTTTACGTGTTATGAATATAATTCTGATATTAATATAACCCTGATATTAATATAATCCCGATATGAATATAATCCTGAAATTACCCATTTACCTTACGTTTCCTTGATGATCTACAAATTACTCCGGAAACACAAATAAGATACACTGTTTCAGACTGCATTAAAGACCAGGAATTTTACAAAATGCCTGGAACGAGTATAGCTCGATAATAACAAGCCGCAAGAACCTGATTGAATTAATTAGTTAATATAGCGAGTTAACTTAAATTTGGCTGTTTAAACTCACTTAACCGGTTAAGTGGGATAGGTAAATTTAGCATATAAAAATTCACCCCAGATTTATAGTGCAGAATAGGATAATAATTCACGTACATGAAGATATGTATGGCGTGAAATAATAGAAATAAACAAGAGGCATACATGAGAGTCATGCATAGCAGCCATACATTCCAGCCATACATAAAGAAATCAAAAAGCAGCTATACATTCCAGCCATACGTAAAGAAATCAAAAACTACTGCTCCTTAAATATCAACAACAACCTGAGCCTTCCAGCCGGCGGCAGTCTTCTCGAGTTCCAGCTGATTATAAGTGACAGCCTTAATTTCAGTTTCAAAGGGATGGCTTCCAGGATAGTATTTTTCACCTGATGCCAGGGCTTTTATTGAGTACTCGCCTTCTTCTTCCCTGATTTCCTCTACCCGGAACTTCCAGAAAACAATCTCATCGACCTCAAAAAGATATAAAAGCTCAGAAAGCCAGTCCACAAGCAGAGATTCCAGATCAGGGGACTTAAGGGAAACATCTCTAGCCGTCTCTCCTGAAACCTTCCCCGTATCAATTATAACATTGAACATAGCAAGAGCTGAGTTTTCAAATACCTCTTCCAGAGTATTTCCATAGGCAAGGAACTTTACATCTGCAGTGTGTTCCAGATACTCATACTTTTTTCCTTGAGACGACATAGTCCAGTATTGGGTTTTGTCTTACATTAACCTATCCGCCTCAGGAGCCTGTTTTCAGGCATCAAAAAGATTTAAAAACGATTTCGCCGGCTGAACCCTGAAACCAGCTAAAATCAAAAAACGCTGAAAGGTATCAGTCCAGCCTATTCCAGATATAAATAATCCGCTGGACTGCAGTAATGTGGCTGGTCACAGCAATCAGGATAACAGCCCAGCCAAGGATGGTAAAACCTACAATCGAAGCAGGATAAAACGAATTGGCGAAGGCGGCAAGGATTATGACCACAAGACGGTCAGCCCTGCCCATGATCCCTCCGTAATATCTTCCGAGATTGAGTGCCTGGGCCTGAGTCCCGAGATAACTCGTAAGAAGCACGCCCACGATTGCCGCAACCCCTATCTGCCAGGACACATAACCTGCAAAAAAAATGCTGCAGATAATAAACACGTCCGAATAGCGGTCAATTACATGGTCGAGGAAATCACCCCTCGGTGTTGCCCTGTTGGATTTGCGTGCAATTACCCCATCAAGGGCATCGAAAAGTGAGTTAAACACTACCAGGATGCCTGCTAATAGGGTGAGTTCGTTATATACAGGAGAATAATAAAAACTGAGCCCCGCAAAGAAAGCACAGATCAGGGAAACTATGGAAATCGTATCAGGTGAGACCTCATATTTTATGAAAAAATCTGCCAGCGGGTCAATAACTCTCGAGGCAACGGGTCTCAGGGCATTAAATGTCATGGTACTTGGGATCTTCCTTTTAGTTGTATATCCGTTATAGAAGACAGGCCTGAAAGAATAGCAGCTTATCCTGCGTCTTATGCCGATTTGAATCTACTTATTTATATTATTTCCTTGTTTACCTGCCTTTTGATATTTATACTTAAGGCTGTATGTTTGATTATCAGTGCACTCCATAGATAATACTTACTTAACTCACTTTATACTGTTTATTTTCACTTTTTTACAGCTGCAAGCTCATACAGGTACTTTATTCTGCAGGAGTGCTCAAGCTGCGTTGTCACAATATACGCCTCTCCGGAAGTCCTTCCGATGGCAAAAGTCCCATGGCTGAAGACCACAGCCCCCCTGTGCCCTGAAAGAGCATCTGCCAGGTTTTCGGCAAGTTCCGGGCTCCCGATCCCGCCGCTTACCACAGGGATATTCCCAAGGAAGTACTGCCCTTCACTATCCACAGGAACGATCACCTCTCCGGGGCCGGCAAGCAGGGACTCCACCACTGCATAAGGACAGTGGGCGTGAATTATTGCAAGAGCAGAGGTCTTCCTGTAGATTTCCCTATGCACTACAGTCTCGGAAGATGCAATTATATCCAGGGATGAAGTATCCTGAATATCGACCTCAACAACATTATCGCCGGTGATCTCATCAAGGGCAGTTCCGCTCCGGGTAATAAGCATCTTATCCCCGGCTCTGACACTGATATTCCCAAAATTTGATTCCACAAGCCCGTGTTCTACCAGCTTGCGCCCGTATTTTGCCATTTCCTGCCACATCTTATGTGAGATATAGAGAAAGAATGCCATAAGGTTTATGCGCCGCAACATTCTGAAAACAACAAAAACAGGGAAAAGGCAGACAGTTAAAACATTGCGACAAACTCCCGAAAGGGAGATTCTGCCATAAAGTTTATCTGTGAGTATTGTATTTAGATAAGTTTGCTGTCAGCTTCATTGCGCCTCGTTGGCTCAGCCCGGTAGAGCGAGTGACTTGTAATCACTAGGTCGCGTGTTCGAATCACGCACGAGGCTTTATAAAAAAAGTGTTTAAAGTCCACTTTCAGGAATAGTGAGAGTGTGGACATAACAATTTAGAAATTAAGTCTTCAGGAAAAGTTAAAATCTTTAAATTACGCCTCTATTTTTGATGTAAATAAGGAATTAATTTTGAATTTTGTTGATCACTGTTTTACTGAGAGACTGAGCCAACCCAGTATTTTAAAAAATATCTCAGCTCTGAAAGTTCTCGCTCTGAATATTGCTTGATATTGATAAAGTTGAAAAAGAGATCTTTTTATTTGGCATGAAAGTAATGTGATTTGAAAAGTACTTTCATTTCTTTGTGCCTGTTATTTGAAGAATTTCATGTTTGTTTTCATTTCGGAGTTGGAGCGGTCAAACAGATCAGATGTTTTGAAACTGATCTAATATGTTGAGCATAAGAGATAAAACAATAATAGCCCTTTTTGCTCCTTTTTTCATGATTTCCGGAATAACGAATCAATATCGGCAAACACATAAAAATTGGATAACTAAAAGATTTTAATAAACAAAAGTTATTATTAAATAAATGATTTTATTAAAGGAGGAATTATGATGAATGAGATAAAAATCGGGGATAAAATTCAGGATTTCAGGTTAAGAGACCATAAGGAGAAAGAAGTGCATCTCTATGAATTAAAAGACAGGAAGGTGCTCTTATCATTCCATCCTCTTGCCTGGACAAACGTCTGTGCAGAACAAATAAGATCCCTGGAGAACAACCAGGAATTGTTCACCAGACTGAACACAGTGGCGTTTGGTATAAGCGTAGACCCCATACCATCAAAGAGAGCCTGGGCCATGGAACTGGGGATTAAACACATCAGACTTCTTTCGGATTTCTGGCCACATGGTAAGGTTGCCAAAAAATATGGCATATTCAGAGAAAAAGAAGGAGTTTCTGACAGGGCGAACATAATTATTGATGAGGAACATAGAGTGATATTCTTCAAAAGATATCTGGTTCATGAACTTCCCGATATGGATGAAATAGCAAAAGTCCTGGAAAGATCTGACCTTCCACAGATGTCTCTGTAATTTAGAGATTTTTCTGAGCACCAATAATTTGTCAATCAAAGTTATGCTGGCGCACCCCACAGCAAGGTGCGGATATTCGACTGAAATTAAGCAATCTTAATTTTATTTTTAGGGCCTTCTTGTCGACTAATTCATCATTTTTGGCCATTGATATTCACAAGAGAAGAATAATGTCATTTTTTGAAGAGATCTGCAGAAACTGGGAAAGAAGAGGTCAATGTGGATAAGAAAGAGGAGAAACAGAAGGAAAAGATGAGTCATCCTGCTCAATTGCCAAGCAGCGCATCAATCCCATTATACAACCCTTTCAGTGCAATGCTGAGCCTGCGGACTTCCACCTTCCATACATTTTTGCTGACCTGGACATCACCTCCGGCTTTGACAGCTGCCACCCAGATGTATTTCCGGGTTATTTTTTCATTGTTAGAAGGGGAATGAAAAACATTACCCGTTTTCTGGTTACTATATTTTTCATTAATAAGAAATTCATAGATCTCCTGAACTCTTTCGAGCAATGTTTGTTCACTTTCGGAACCTGAAGCTCCAAAAAGGACAAGATTCCAGAGGCGGAACTGCACCTCATGACGTTCAGATGACAGTTTTTTAGAGTTGGAGATCTCAAGCATCTTTCTGAACTCAAGATAGATATCCGTATTTCCGAAACCTGAAGGCAGGATATTTCCAAGCGAGATCATAAGATGAATGCACTCATGAAAAAGGATTCTGGCTATAAGGAATTCTACTCTCTCCTGCAAGTTCCAGAATTTGTTTACAAGAGCCTCGTCCCAGAGCTGGTAAGGGTTAACAAGGATTATGGACCTGTAAATAATCTTTTTTTCTTTCCTGGAAACCAGACGTTTGGGATAAAGAACCATCCCCTGCATTTTTCCAAAAAACTGAACCCTGACC
Source organism: Methanosarcina sp. 1.H.T.1A.1 (assembly GCF_000979295.1). Taxonomy (NCBI): domain Archaea; kingdom Methanobacteriati; phylum Methanobacteriota; class Methanomicrobia; order Methanosarcinales; family Methanosarcinaceae; genus Methanosarcina; species Methanosarcina sp. 1.H.T.1A.1. The sequence continues at coordinate 50,593 of NZ_JJQY01000003.1, forward strand.
GCCAGGTCCCAGCAGCATTCCCATTCCCCGGAATTTACACACTTTACCCGGTAGTATTTTCCATCAAAATTAACCTTCCCGAGCAGCCGGTACATATCCTTACTGTGTACCTTTATCAACGACTTAACCCTGGATTCTCGATAGATTCCAAGGTCAAGGTAAGGAACGTTCGGGACAGAAGCATAAGAGAAATAAGGTGCATATGGATTAAGATCTTGAAATCCCTTAGACAATGAGCCTGAATAATCTTGCCAATTGCCGCCTTTGCCCTCAACTGGCGGAACCTTTCGTTTCATGAAATATCCCCCTTTGACATATCCCATAAGATATTATTATTAAGGATATATAAAAAATGATCAACAGGCAGGAAAGTCAACTACCCGCCACTGAAGTGACGGGAATCCTGCTTATTTCATCTTGAAACAAAGGTTTACCCTTCCTGAGAAAAGGCAGATATCTTATTCTTTTTCAGTTATTTTCAGTTATTTTCACTTATTTATACGTATTTTCACGCATTTTCACTTATTTTCACATATTTGTACTTATTATCAGTTATTTTCAATTATTATCAGTTATTTTCACATATTATCAGTTAATTCATTAAGAGATCCACAAACCGGACAATTATTTAACTTCGAGAGAGAGATTTCACTGAAATGTCCTGAAAGCCCATTCCAGAACAGAAGGCGGCCTTCCAGAAGCTTTCCTTTTCCAGTCAGAAACTTAATTACTTCATTTGCCTGAATAGAGCCTATAATACCCGGAGTTGCACCCAAAATCGGAAAAACTTCTTTTTTGGAAATTCGCGGAAAAATACAGTAAAAGCAAGGAGTTTTTCCAGGAATTATCGTAGTGACCTGACCGTCATACCCTGTAACCGCCCCATGAATAAATGGAATTCTCCTTTTTACGGCAAGCCTGTTAAGCAGATGCCTGGTTTCGAGGTTATCAAGGGCATCGACAATAATATCACATTCAGGAATCAGGGATTCGATGTTTGATTCGGCAAGCATTTCTCCAATGATTTCAACCTCAATTCCGGGATTCATGGAAAGAAGCTTTTCCTTTGCGGATTCAACCTTTGCCCTCCCAATATCCTTCTCATGGTGGAGAAACTGCCTGTTCAGGTTACTGAGATCCACAGAATCAAAATCTGCAAGAATTATTTTTCCGACCCCGGCTATTGCGAGATATGTAGAAATTGGGCTTCCGAGTCCGCCTGCACCGACAACCAGTACTTTAGCATTCTTCAGCTTTTCCTGCCCCTCTTCTCCAAAAAGAAGGATTTGCCGGCTGTATTTTTCACGCTCAAAATCATTCATGAAAGATCTTCCAGAATATTCGTCTCGAATATTGATTTTGTTGGCCAGTCTCTGAAAATGATATTATCCAGAGAAGTTAAAACCATTCCAGTAGTGATTGACTTCTTAATGCATAACCTCTTCGGACAGCCGAGGAAAGGCAAGGAATGGAAGCTTTGATTAAACCTTGAAGTTGATTAAACTTTGATTAAAGAGAATACTTCAGATTCCAGTGTTTAAGGCAAAAAGATATATCACTGCAAAGAGGGGGATAACCCGCAGGCATACCAGGGGTTACGAATCAGAATTTGTTTTGGAAAAATTAATTAAGGCAAGGCCCATAAAAATAGTTAGATCATTTTTAAGATTACTGGACCCGGGTACTGCTGCTTATTATTGCAAAGCCCTTTTACAGGCTTACAGATGAGATGCTGGAAAAGAGATATTTATAAAGGTTTTGAAATTTATGAAAGTTCGGGATTTGAAAAATAATATCCTCAATATTAAACAGGAATTCTCTGGCTACTTTAAAGAACGAGATGCTGAAATCAACGGTTCTCTTCTTGCCCTGCTCTCGGGAGAACACATTCTTTTGCTGGGTCCTCCGGGAACTGCAAAAACCCTGCTTGCAAACAAAATCTGCGAAACTATCGAAGGAGGGAACTTTTTCCATTATCTCCTTACTCGTTTTTCCACTCCGGAAGAAGTATTTGGACCGCTTTCTCTAAAGGCGCTTGAGAAGGACGAATTCAGCCGGAGGGTAGAAGGCTACCTGCCAACTGCACATATCGCCCTTCTTGACGAAATTTTCAAGGCGAACAGCTCTATCTTAAACAGCCTTCTGACAGTTCTGAACGAGAGGAAATACCATAACGGCAAGGAGGTTATGGATGTCCCTCTCTTTTCCGTATTTGGGGCTTCCAACGAACTGCCCGAAGAAGACGAAAGCCTTGAAGCCCTTTACGACAGGTTCCTTTTCAGGTATAGTGTGGACTATATTCAGAATGAAGAAAACCTTGAGGACCTCATTTTCGAAAATACGGAGGACTTCCTGCCTTCAACAAAACTCTCAATTGAAGATATAAGGGAAATCCGGAAAAAAGCAAGGGATATGAGTGTAGACCCTGAGGTCCGGGCAATTATAAGAGGGCTGAGAAGAGAGCTTAAGAATTCCAATATCTTCGTTTCGGACAGGCGCTGGAAGAAGATTATAAATGTGCTCAGGGTCGCTTCAGCCGTAAACGGGCACACAAGCGTAAACAGGATGACTGTTGTCCTGCTCCAGCACATGCTCTGGGACCTCCCCGAACAGAAGGAAACTATCAGGAAACTTATCCTGGATAGAGTTGTCTACGGAGGCACTGATACCGGAAAGCTCAAACAGAATGTGCTTGACCTTAGAAATTCTGTTTACATCTGCCTGCAGCAGGAACTTCCGGACCCTGTGTCCTGTAATAAGTGCTTTGAAGAAGAGAAAAAGACGACAGGCGGCATGAGGACTTCCAGGTTTACGGGGGCGAAAGCCCCGAAGAGTCTCACATTCAATAATGCCCTTGATTTTTTAAAACACCATACCGAATTTCCGACCCACACCTACAGTTTCGGGCTTGAGTACAGCAACATTAACGGGGCGCTGAGCTTCGAAGCCGTGGCAGAGCAGTTCCGCCGGAGGAACGGTTTTGAGTTCAAGCTCAGCCTGGACTACGGAGACAAGAAACTCTACGAAAAAGAGTACGAAAACCTTGAGGAAAGGCTGAACTACTTTAGAAAGCAGGTGCAGGAAGAAGAAAAAGCCCTTGAGGAAATCCTCAGGGAAAACATCTGGGTTTCCGGACAGGACAGCAAGGAAATCCTGATGAAATACCGCTCAAAAAACACGGATATTTACGAGATTGCAAGCCATCTGAACGAAATCCGGACCCTGCTAGAAAAACCTAAAATATTCGATGTAGAACTCGAAAAAGCAGAAGTCGCCTGAAAAGGTGGTTCCTGAAAACCCGAAAAAGGCAGGAAACAAAAAATATGCAGAACCTGAAAAGCTCGAGAAGAGATTTCGAAGATCTTTCCGGATCAAAACGGGCATTATCTTTTGATCAGGCGTTTAACCCCTCTACGATATTGAATATTGAACTACGGGAATTCCTGGCAACTCCCCGAAAAGTGCCTCACGGGCTCAGAGAAGAGATTGCAGAGGTGCTTATTTATGAACTCCTCTCAGAAAAAGACTACGAAATAAAGGACGAAAAACGCTTTATGGAAAAATTCGGGGTTTTTTATCCGATCTTCCTTAGCATGAGAAACCAGCAGGCATGGGAAGAAATAAAAATCCTTGCAGGAACCAACCGGATGGCAGGGATTTTTATCCTGAAAAGTCTGCTGGAAGAACTTTTTACGCTTCTTGATGATTACAAAAAAGTAGAACCGGATTTGTTCAGGAAATCCCAGAAAGGACTGGAAAAAAGTCTGAAAGCCCTGAAAGAGCTGATCAGTGAAACTCAGGCTGTATGGGAAAGGAGCAGGCTGGAAAGGGCTGAAAGCCCTAAATACTCTGACTGGCAGAGAAATGCGAACGAATGGCAGGACAGAAAGAGAGAAGGCAAGAATAACCAGGGAACAGAAGAGAATAAGGGAAATTATCTTAGAAATGCTGGAAACCGGTCAGAGGATAACCAGGATCAGGAGCCTGAAAACAAGGCGGCGTCGGAAAGACTTGCCTCAATTACCCGGGAATTCATGTTCAGCGAAAAGGCTGGAGAAGTGGTTGACTCTGTAATAGGAGAAAAGATAGCTGCAAAGCTTGAGGAGCTTATCCCTGCCCTCGAGGACCACTTAGAAATGCTTGAGATCCTCTCCATGCTCTTTCCGGGAAGAATGTGGGACTACTCCTTACAGGCTCTGCACAGGGAGTACTTTGAAAACCTTGAAAAGTATGCGGCAATCCTCAGGAAAAGTTATGACCTGAATGAGATTCTCGAACAGGTTGGCAGAATTGAGCTTGAGTACGGCTCAAAGAAACTGCAATTGTCGCCGCACAGCAAAAGTGAAGTGCACTCAATTACCTTTTCAGGTGAAATCCAGACCCTGCTTCCGATAGAAGCCGTAAAACTCAAAAACCCGGTCCTGAAACTCAAGTTCTATGCGGATATGCTCGAAGAAAAGCTCCTTACATACCAGCTCAGAGGGAAAAACTGGAACTCGAACTCTGCAGGAAAAAAGAGAAAAGGACCTGTTGTCGCCCTGGTTGATACCTCTGCTTCCATGCGGGGAGCCCCCGAGATTCTTGCAAAAGCCGTGGTCCTGGCAATTGCGAGGAGGATGTTAAGAGAAAATAGGGATGTAAAAGTAATTCTTTTTTCATCGAAATGGCAGACAGTTGAAATCGAGCTTACGGATAAAAAACGCATGGGCAAAGAGTTTCTGGAGTTTCTCAAGTATACTTTTGGGGGCGGCACGGACTTCAACACAGCTCTTCGGGCAGGGCTCAAAGCAGTAAAAGAGGAGAAAACCTTTCAGGGAGCAGACCTCCTATTCCTGACCGATGGTGCCTCCGAACTCTCAGAAAAACCCCTTATCCGGGAATGGAATGAAATAAAAGCCAAAAGAAAAGCCCGCATCTTTTCCCTGATAATAGGAAACTATGATGCAGGAGGGCTGGACCAGGTCTCAGACCATACCTATATTATTCCTGATGCCGGAAACTGGCAGGTTGAGGAAAGTCCTGCAAGATTTATAAAAGCAATCAGCAGACCTGTGAGGATGTTTTAACTGGTTGGGTAAATTGAAAGGATAATTTCCATACAGATCGGAATTTCCGAGATCTCCAGCTTCATTATAAAAAGGGGAAGATGTACAATTAATGCCTGCGCTTAAAACGCCTGCTAACCTCGTCTATGAACTCTTCCAGATCTTTCTTACCGGGCGGTTGATGCCTATAGATGCTTGACAAAACAACAAATGCCGCCTTTCTGCCTTTGGTGGAATTCCTGAGCAGCCCGATCTCGATCACTGTGATCAGAACCTCAGAAATCATTTTGCGGTCGCCGGGACTTAGATTACTCCACCTGTCATTGAGTTTTTTCGAAGAGACCTTTACTGACTCCTTCCCCTCGAAAGCTATTGTTGAGGCTTTTGAAGAAACGGTTTTTGAAATTTTTATTACCCGGTCCTTTCCGAAGGAGGCAGTTTTCGTAAATGTCCTGAAAGCTCTTCCCGGGAGATCCTTCATCCGCACTTTTTCAGAAGCAGACGACTCCCCCATTGGGTCTTTAGAAAATCTGCCTTCGGAAGTCCTGCTTTCCAGGATTTTGTGAATTTCTTCAAAGATTTCAGTGATTTCCTCCTTAGATCTCGTTCTAAGGTATTCTCTGAGATTTTCAATCAGTTCGGAGTCCAGTCCAGCAGAATCAGCTTCTACAGAATCGTCTTCGATGGAGGCAGGGTCTTCGCGGACCTCGACAAAGTCGGCGTCAATTACAGGACAGAACCCTATGAGAGAGTCGCGTAAGGAATCCTTCCCGGACCCCGGGGTTTTCCTGAGCCTGCAGCCGGAGCTTGAGAATCTCCTGAATATGTCCTGTTTGTTATTGAGCAAGAAAATCACATCCATGCCTGATATGAAGAAAGAATTACCTAACATCTACCAAAACCATTCATAGCCTGAAGTGGTTTCAGTATCATATTTACCACACATATGGTTCGTAATTACATAAACAGGTTTCATGCCGGGGTTTAATATCTTTTTCTGTTCACATTGCTGCTAAACCCGAATTATCGTGCCGGAAGATTGCGGAATATTGCAAACCCTGAACTGTCATACCTAACCGCTGATAGTAACGAAACGTCGTATTGAGAAAAAAAGCAACATTGAAAAAGGATAAAACGGGCTTTTTCCTTTAATCAAAGTTGCGCTGGCGCACCCCGCAGCAAGCTAGCGGGGTATTCGACTGATAATAAACAGCCCCCATTCATTCTTTTTTGGGGTATTCCCTTATAAAAGGCGCCCGTTCTTTTTTTGATGCCCCCGATTATAAAGGGTCCCCATTCTTTTTCAGATTCATTTCCCTCTTCATCAGAGAGTCAGGACGCTGTGAAAGCCCGGAATCTGTTGACCAGCTCCTGAAAATACAGAACAGGCTATTTCAGGGATTTTGAAGAAACTTTTTAATATATCTCTACCTGGATTTCAATCCCCTTCCTGCCCATCTCACCCCTGCCCCTGCTACAACAGTATGAAGGGATACATAATTCCGGACCTTCATATCCCAGAACCCTGATGGACAAGTTTTTGAAAGCTGAAACGGTCAATCATTATTATAGATGATAACATATAATATTGGATAGCATATAATTAAATTGGGAATTATTGAATAGCATATAAATAAATTGAGCATAATTCCAGGAAAAATAAGAAAAAAACTTGTCTTTAAAATTTGTCTTTAAAACTTGCCTTTTGTTCTGCACGTGCTTGAAAACGAAGGAGCGCTGGAAAAGATATCCTGAATATATGAAAGATATCCTGAATATATAATTGAAATAGAATGCCGAGAACCGGACATCAGGTGGGGGAAGGGGTGATAAACTTCCGGCCTCCAAAAACAGGAAGATAACAAGCCCGAAGGAATAAAATAGTCTCAGGGATAAAAGAGAGGAAGTTTCATAAGATAAAGAGTTAATGAGAGAACATTATTCACGATTATCTTTAATCCATGATTATCTTTAATCCACAATTATCTTTAATCCATAATTATCTTTACTTCATATTTTTGCCGGAGGTAGAAAATACAATGAGAGAAGGTCTGGACCCCTTTGGGGTAAGAGATAGCATCGAAACAACTGCCGGAAAAGCTACGATTTACAGATTGGGCAAACTGGAAGAAAAGGGCTTTGAAGGGATTTCCCTGCTCCCCTACTCTATACCTGTCTCTTATACACATCT